>JANNCL010000339.1:0-6026 GCA_031386565.1 Candidatus Omnitrophota bacterium | reverse complement strand
TTGAATCATTAATACGGGCAGAGAAATCATGATCTTTCAAACAAACAGCGGCTGCGACCACCGGTCCCGCCAAGGGACCGCGCCCCGCTTCATCTAATCCAAAAACAGAACGGAAGCCTTGATCCAAGGCTTCCGTTTCATGTATGGATAAAATCAGTGAATTATTTTGTTTGGTCAACTTGGACACGGGCAGCTTTTCCTAAACGATCGCGTAAATAATATAATTTCGCACGCTTGATAACTCCCTTGCTGATAATGTCGATCTTATCGATAACGGGGGAATTGATCGGGAATGTTCTCTCTACACCTTCACCGAAAGAGATCTTACGAACAGTGAACGATGCGTTGATGCCTTGACCGCCAGTTTTGATGACCGTACCTTCGAAAGGATGAATACGCATTTTATCCGCTTCTTTTACTTTAATACGCATTTTAATGGTATCCCCGACACTAACTTTAGGAAGATCCGTACGGATCTGACCTTTGTCCATCGATACAACTTTTTCAAGATTTGACGCTACCATAACAACCTCCGTTTTATTTCAATAGATCAGGACGAACCTTTTTAGTTTTAAGAACTGCCTGTTGTTTTCGCCACACATTGATCGCTTCATGGTTGCCAGATAATAACACATCAGGGACTTTTAAACCATGAAAATCTGCCGGCCGGGTATAATGCGGACCTTCCAGCAAATTATCTTCGAATGATTCATTGACCAGCGATTCCTGCTTGCCGACCACATCCGGCATCAACCGTGTCACAGCATCTATGATGACCATCGCCGGTATCTCTCCGCCGGTTAAGACATAATCACCAATGGATATTTCTTCATCCACCAAAGTCTCCCGGACCCGCTCATCGATGCCTTCATAGTGGCCGCATATAATAATTAAATTTTTGTAAGCCGTCAAGCGTTTTACGTGCGGCTGGGTCAAAGGGACCCCTGCGGGACTGGTGTAAATAACCCTCACCTGGCGGCGGCCTTTGATCGATTTCACCGCGTCAAACAATGGCTGAGGTCTTAAAACCATCCCCGCCCCCCCGCCAAAAGGCCGGTCATCCACGCTTTTGCGTTTCTTATCCGCGGAAAATTCCCGCAAGTCATGCAGCATTATTTTTACTTTACGATTATCCTGCGCACGTTTAATGATAGAGGTATCAAAAACGCCCTTGAACATTTCCGGAAACAACGTAATGATGTCAAATCGCTTCATCACGAGCTAACTCCGAACCATACTTGGTTAAGAAATCTTTCTGAAACTGGGCGTAATTATCCTGGTCGATCGCTTCACGAATGCGTTCCATGAGACGGATATAAAAATACACATTATGATAACTCAACAAGCGCACGCCCGTGATCTCGCCTAAATTGAGCAAATGCCTTAAATAGGCGCGGGTATAATTTTTGCACACGTGACAATCGCAGTCCTTGTCTAACGGAGTAAAATCTTTGATGTACTGGCTGTTACGGATGGTCAGTCGGCCGATCGAGGTAAATGCCGTGCCATGACGGCCGTAACGAGTCGGAACACAGGTATCGAACATATCAATACCCATCCCAACCGATTTAACAATTTGATCCGGCAAACCAATGCCCATAAAATAACGCGGCTTATCGACCGGTAAATAACCGACGGTCCAACCCAGCGCCAAAAACATTTCTTTAACACCCTCACCGACGCTCACCCCGCCTATTGCATAAGCATCCATGTCTAAAACGACTAATTCATCAACACTGCGGCGGCGCAGGTCTTCATAGGTAGAACCTTGCACGATCGCAAATAAGCGTTGGCCGTTGGCATGCATGCCTGTTTCATGAAAATGTTTGCGGCAAGCTTTGGCCCACGCTGTGGTGCGAATAAGTCCGCGCAATGCCGCTTTGCGTTCACACGGATAGGGAGAACATTCATCCAGCGGCATAACCATGTCCGAACCCAAGACCCGTTGTATATCCATGACTTTCTCCGGCGTGAACATGTGCAGGCTACCGTCCAAATGCGAACGGAATTTCACCCCTTCGTCAGTGATCTTACGAAATTTCGACAAACTAAATGCCTGATACCCCCCGCTGTCGGTCAATATCGGCTTCTTCCAGTTCATAAACTTATGCAATCCACCGGCCGCCTCCATGACATCCAGCCCCGGGCGTAAATATAAATGATAGGTATTCGACAATACGATCGGCGACCCGATATCATTCAGGTCATCGCTCGACATAGTCTTGATCGTCGCAGTGGTCGCCACCGGCATAAAAAACGGCGTTGGCACCTGGCCATGGGGAGTTGAAACGATCCCCCTGCGGGCCGCGGTGTTATTGTCTTTTTTAAGTAATTGGAAAAATGGCACGTTCATATAAGCACAAAGTATACCATTCTATCTCTCCTTAACAAGGAGAAATAATTCGGGTTACGGTGGGTGGCACGGAATTATATGATCAACATGGCGTCGCCATAGCTGTAGAAGCGGTATTGTTGGGCGATGGCTTCTTGATAGGCGCGCTTCATTAACTCATAACCACCAAAGGCGCTGACCAACATGAGCAAAGTGCTTTTAGGAAGGTGGAAATTGGTGATCAGATGATCGACGGTCTGGAACTTATAGCCGGGATAGATAAAAATGCGGGTATTGTCCTCTAATGCTTTGCCTTGCGCCACGGACTCCAGGACCCGGCAGGCGGTCGTACCTACGGCAACAATGGAATGTCCCTGGTCTTTAGCATTGGTGATGTGGTCATATTCTTGCGAACTGACCTGATAATGCTCCTCATGCATGGGATGCTCCCTTATGTCTTCGCATTCCACGGGCTTAAATGTGCCGTAATTGATATGCAAAGTCACTTTAGCCAGATCATGCCCCTGGGATTCTAATTGCGCCATCAGCGCATCGGTAAAATGTAATCCCGCCGTAGGAGCAGCAACGGAACCTAAATGTTTAGCGTAAACTGTTTGATATTCTATGCGGTCTCGATCTTCATCCTGACGCTTGATGTACGGCGGTAACGGAATATGTCCCTGCTGTTCTATCACTCTTAAAACATCCGGCTTATTAAAACGGACTATCCTTTTCTCCCGATCGATCAAGACCGCCTCCAACCCCCGTCCAAAATCAAGTACTTGCCCCTCTTTGATCCTTTTAAGCGGCTTAAGCAAAACTTCAAAAGTCCGATCATCCTCCACAGCCTTTAACAAGAAAACTTCTACTTGTCCGCCGAGATGGCCCCCTCCGCTGCCATCTTTCTTCTTTCCAAGCAGTCTGGCCGCGATGACTTTACTCTCATTTAAAACCAGTAAACTTCTAGTGGGAAGCCATTGACCTAAATTAGCGAAGATGTCGTGCGTGATAGCGTTTGTCTTGCGGTCAATGACCATAAGCCTGGCGTCATCACGCTTAGGGGTTGGGTATTGTGCGATCAGACTTTCAGGAAGAAGATAATCGTAGGAAGATAAGTCAAAAAGATCAGCGGACATGATGGTAATCGACGATCTGTGCTCCAGGATAATAATAATTAAGGATCTGATTATAGCTGAATTGCTGCATGGCCATGCCGCGCGCTCCCCACTGACACATCCCCACCCCGTGCCCCCAACCATGGCCGATGAAGTTCACATAATACCCTTTCATCTCGATCTCATAATTATTGCTCTTTAAGATGTTCGGGCCCAGCAATTCTCTTAAGGCCTCCCCCTTGATAGTAATGATCTCATTGGACCTACCGGTAACTTTTAATTCCACCACACGATTACTGCGATCACGCAAACTTACACTTAGATCCTTGATCAAACCGATCTTATACCCTTTGCTGTTCAACAGATCCTGGATGGTCTTAAGGCGCATATTATTCGTCCAATTCATATGCGGCGCGTCTTTGCAGAATAAACATGGTACCCCTTTTAGCGGAGGCGCATCGATATTCCATAATGCCGAAGCATCTTCGGTCATCCCTCCGCAGCAGGCATGAAAATAAGCCGGCAATATTTTGCCGTTAAAGATCAAGATCTCGGATGTCGTGCGGTCAACGGCCAATCCGGTGCGGTAACGTTCAGAACCCCTCCCGCCATAGACTTGCGAATAAATATCATTGGTCACATCATAATCTTTCATCTTACTGATCGAATACAATGCGTATGTCCTCGTCGCCACCGCCTGTGCCTTGATCGCCTCGATCGGCCAATGATGGGAAACCTCATGGTACAGCACACCTTTGATATAATCTTCGATATTAACGGTATTAACAACGGTGATATGGTCATCGGGCGTGCGTATCAGGATCACCTGCCCACGGAAGGAATGACGATTAACCTTGATCTCGGCATCCTTAACCGGCGATATTACCAAACGTTCATATGGATAAACATCTCCGTTGATAAAGAATCCTTTATCCAGTAAACGCACAGTGCCAAACGCCAGTTTCGTGGAAGAACTGAATTCACGACTATTCTTGCCTTCCGCCAATTTGAACGGGCCATTGATCTCAAGGTCGATCTCGCGCGCGTCGCGCACAATGGCCACGCGCACCAGAACATCGGTCGTGGACTTAGATCGGTCTCCCGCTGCGGCGATCATCACGATCCCGGAAACAGCGGCTAAAAAAACAATGATAGAAAATATGCGTTTCATAAGATCTTGCGGGCAGCATCCGTGATCTCGCGCCCGCGGCCCGTCCTGCGCAAGAATCCTACTTTTAATAAATACGGCTCAACAACATCAACAAGGGTATCCGCTTCTTCATTTAAGGTCGCCGCCAATGCGTCAATACCGACAGGACCGCCGGAATAATGTGTTTTGATGATATTGAGCAATCGCCGATCCAGGTCATCCAGCCCCTGAGGGTCAATGCCAAGCGCGGTCATGGTTTTCGCCACGATAGCCACATCAATGATATTATTAGAAGCTTTTACCTGGGCATAATCCCTAACACGGCGCAGCAAACGATTAGCAATGCGCGGGGTCCCCCGGGCGCGCTTAGCAATAGCCAACGACGCGTCTATGTCTATGGTGACGCCTAATTTTTCCGAAGAAGCACGCACGATCTGCGCCAGGTCTTCTTCTTTATAAAAATCCAAATGATAAAATATCCCGAAACGGTCCCTCATGGGCGATGCTAACAAGCCGCTGCGCGTCGTTGCACCGATCAAGGTAAAAGGTTTAAGACTAAAATTAATGGTCTTCGCGTAAGGTCCTTTATCCACCACAAAATCGATCTTATAATTTTCCATCGCCGGATAGAGGAATTCTTCGATGCTTTTATTAAGTCGATGGATCTCATCAATGAACAGGATGTCACCGCACTCCAAACTTGTCAGGATGCCGATAAAATCACCGGCACGGTCAATGGCAGGTCCGGAAGTCACGGTTATACGAGCATTCATCTCCTGGGCAATGATATGCGCTAACGATGTTTTTCCTAAACCCGGAGGTCCGGAAAAAAGCATATGCTCCAGAGGCTCACCGCGTTTTTGAGCGGCTTGAACAGCGACGCGCAACCCGGCCACCAGTTCCTGCTGACCGACGAAATCCTCAAAACGCGAGGGTCGTAGCGATAAACTGACAACACTATCTTCCTGGGTCTCTTGCGTTAGGACAAGCCGTTTGATCTCTTCCATAAGCTATATTGATATTTCCGGCTGTTCATGGGAAACGTTGCGTTTGATGATGATATCGTCGAATTGGCGGCGCTGTAGCGCAACGATCTCTTTCTGACGGATCAACTCCAGGATCGCCACAAAAATGACGACCATTTCGGCCTTTCCGCTGGCCTTGCTAAACAATTCGACCAAGCTCAATTCCGGCCGCTCGATCAAAATGTGCAGCAAAGAATGGATCTTGCCTTCAATCGTGTATTCCTCCGCCTTGATATCATAGGTCTTTTTTTCGCCGGTATTCTTAAGAGCTCCGGTCAAAGCATTGATCAGATCGAATAAAGTGGCTTCAAACACCACCTCTTGAGAATCTTCTTTAAGCTTATTCAGGGCTTCCTCATCAACGCTGCGGCCAAAAAGGTCCTGCCGCATCGATTCTTTGGATT
>JANNCL010000199.1:0-7263 GCA_031386565.1 Candidatus Omnitrophota bacterium | reverse complement strand
ATCTTAAAATGGCCTTGGAATACGGCTCATGGGTATGCACGTCAATATGATCCACCCCGGTTTGGGCGAACAAGCGGTCACGGCCTTCAATGCGCGCTTTTGCCTGTTTCGCAAAAGCATCCCGTACTTTCTTATCCCCCGTATCCACCAGCCGCTGCGCACCGGTTTCCGCGTCTACTAGACTCACCAGCCCGCAATCCGGCAGCACACTTTCACGTTGATCATTTAAAGTGATGGCAATGATATCGTGGTATTTATTGGTGATCTGTAACGGCTTCTTGTGATTATTACCGACAAAGAAATCGGAAATGATAAAGGTGACGCTTTTGCGCTTAGTAACCTTGCTTAGATAATCCAAGGCCATTTTAAGATCGGTGCCTTTGCTCTTCGGTTTAAAATACAACACTTCCCGAATAACGCGCAGCACATGGCTTTTACCTTTGCGCGGCGGGATGTACAATTCAACAGCGTCAGTAAACATGAGCAAACCGACCTTGTCATTATTCCGTATCGCCGAAAAAGCCAGCACCGCCGCGATCTCGGCAGCTAAGGTATTCTTTAATTCTTTGGTGGAACCAAAATACGTGGACGCGGAGGCATCGACTAAGATCATCACCGTCATCTCGCGCTCTTCGATATATTTCTTGATATGGGCAAGGCCCGTGCGCGCGGTGACGTTCCAGTCAATGGTGCGTATATCATCACCAGGCTGATATTCCCGCACTTCATCGAACTCCATCCCCCGCCCTTTAAAAACACTATGGTAGGCGCCAGCGAAAACATCGCTGACTAGGTGGGTGGTGACGATCTCGATGCGACGGACTTTTTCTAATACCGCTTTGGGGATCATGGGACTTCTACAGTATCAAAAATGATCTTGATCAGATCTTCCGAAGTTTTTTCTTCCGCTTCCGCTTCATAACTGGGCACAATGCGATGTCGCAAAACATCGGCGCCGATCGACTTAATATCCTGAGGCGTCACGAACCCTCGCCCGGCAATGAAGGCATGTGCTTTGGCCGCAATGGCCAAATTAATCGTGGCCCGGGGGCTGGCCCCGTACTGGATCAAATTTTTTAATTCTTTCAATTTATACTGGTCCGGATAACGGGTCGCTTCCACGATATCCACGATATAATGCTCGATCTTTTCATCCATATACACTTCATCCACCACCGACCGTAAACGGATGATATCTTGCGGGGTCAACACCGGCCGCACCTCGGACTGGCCTTTGGTCGTGGCCATGCGTTTTAAGATCTTTAGCTCCTCAACCTTGGTCGGATAAGTGATCTTAACTTTGAGCATAAAACGATCGACTTGCGCTTCCGGCAGTGGGTACGTGCCTTCTTGTTCGATCGGGTTTTGGGTGGCCAACACCAGAAACGGTTCCGGCAATTTCAATGTTTCCTCGCCGATCGTCACCTGGCGTTCCTGCATCGCTTCCAATAACGCACTTTGGACTTTAGCCGGCGCGCGATTGATCTCATCCGCCAAAATAATGTTCGCGAATATGGGCCCTTTTTTGACATTGAACTGGCCGCTACGCTGATCATAGATCAATGTACCGGTTAAGTCAGCAGGCAGCATGTCCGGCGTGAACTGCAATCGGGCGAATTTTGCCTGTATCGTTTGCGACAATGTTTTAACAGCCGTCGTTTTTGCGAGGCCTGGCACACCCTCAATCAAAATATGCCCATTGGCCAAAATGCCGATCAGCAAACGGTCCAGCAGCATCGTCTGCCCCACTAAAACCTTTGACGCCTCCATACGGATCGCGTCAATGACAGCAGACTCTTTCTTGATCTTTTCATTAACATCAGCGATATTAACCGAAGACATATAACCCTCCCTTGTCCTACTATTTTGAAATGAACATATTATAGTTTCTTTGTGGAGAATTTCAAGTGAAGTGGGGCTTATTAGAAAATTTTAACCAACACTTGAAGCAGTATCTTTTTTAAGACCGAGGAAAAGCCGAAGGTCAGTTATCGGCTGGATATCAATTATGACCGGCATAAAACCAGGAGCATTCTGAAGTTGTTTGAGCATGGCCTGGTCAACATGGAACTTAATAGTTTCTCCCCCATTCTGAGTTTGTAAGTGCATCCTGTTATTCTTTAGATCTATACCGCCAGGTGCAAGCATGGCATCATCCTTACTACCAGGAAGGGAAGCATTTTTTCGCAGCTTATAGATGACCCACCGATGCGCCTCGTTCTCTCCGGAAGTCACTTCTTCAAGCGTGACGTACTTTCTAAAATGTTCCAAGAGATAATTTGTGATCCCAGCTTCTCTATCTTGAGCCTCATCATTATACCAACCAACCCTCAAATACCCCCCATCCTTCAATACTTTTGCAATACCTTCAAGTATGGCGTGAATATTTTTAGGGTTTGCTTCTCGATCATTAATATTGGATAACACGCTCATCATATCAACGAAATCAAAACTGTCTGGAGCTATGTTGACATCCTTATTAAAAGGAATAGGTTTAACATCGATATTGTCCATATAAGCAGCATGCCGCGGATCATCCTTTACTTGCTGCCAAGTCTTATGATCCTCATCCGGCTGATAAACACTAACCCGATAACCCGCTGCCGCAAAGATCAATTCCGCCCTAACCTGTCTAAGCTTGCTTCTTAAAACTCCCGACTTAAGATTTTTTCCAAATGTAGCACCAATGGTCAATACCCTCGCCCCATCCGGCAAAGCCAATCCTCGGATCGTCGTAGCAAATTCCCTCTCTTTTGCTGACATGTCATCAATTGGAAGCTGACCACTATTTTTAACATCACTGTCTTGAGTTAGTTGCCCCTGTCTATAATTACTTAATGCAACTTCAAGATCCTCTATAAGTTTATTTTCTTCTTCTTGGATCATTACCACTGAATATCCTCTTTGATATAAATCATAAACTGCCCCAATAATAAAGCCGGCCATCTGGAACTTTCTTGCTAATATCAAATGCGCTCCGCTAAAACCTTGTTCTACTGCTTTGCCGTATAATGCTGCTGGCAATGCACTTACAATCTTAGTATTTGGAGCCAGTGATAATTCAGACTGAACACCATTCAGCTTTAAAAAACTGTCAACCAATGACCAGTCCCTATACGCATTGACCCTGCTTCGTCTCTTATTAAGGTCTTCACTGTATGCCTCAAGTTTCAATCTTTCAAAAGCAGCAACATTCTCGCCCTTCTTCAAAGCATCATCAATTAACATCTGACGATAACGATACAACGGATTTTCTGAATATAAAAAATACATCTCAAAATTCGATGATCCCTCACCTGAATTGAACTGAGGCAATTTCAATCCAAACATTGTATTTGCTTCCGTGATAACTTCTGGATCTAACAGCGTCTTTACAAAAAGTGGTTCTATATTAACATTTGTACCCCAACCTGTGTCTGTATCAATCACTAAAACATTCTTCCGCTGCGGTGATAATGCCTGCTGATCATATAAATATTTGACAAAAATTGCTTTCTTTCTTAATTGCTCTTCTGGGCTTCCCTCACGAATATTCCCATACATTTTCATTGTTGCCCAAACGGAAGATATCTGCTCTGGCAATAAAACTCCATTGATACGCGCCATTGATTTTGCCGCTTCATATAATGGGTCAGCCCCAGAACCTAAGAACACAACTTGCGTCTCTTTTGCCCCCCCTGGCATACGTTCCGCTTTGGCAAACACTTCCACTAAAAAATCAGATACACCAAGCGTTTGCTCTTTATCATTGATCACACTTAAAGAAATATTTGCTGCATTTGTAAATAACGCATCCACTTTCCCCATAAAATCATTGCCTATCCCTGAAGCTGCAACATGAGCCATTATTCTTTGGCGTAATTCTCTAAATTTACCGAAATCTAAAGCTTTCATTGCAAAGTTTATATCCATTGCAGGTTGCGTCGACTGATCTCCTATAACCTCAGAAACAAGGAACTTCCTATTATTAACATATTCCTCTAATGTACTGGTTAAAGCATCGTGGTCGTGATGCATGAATTGACTATCAAATATTCCACCACTTAATGCTTGAACTATTAGGGACAAAGAGAACCCTATCGTTGCTCCTCCCCTAATGTAAGGATTTGCTTGAAAAAACCACCATTCAAATTCTGCCAATAATTTAGCGCGCTGATCATGATCGTCATTGCTGGTGATCTTCTTCCAAAGATCTTGCAGATGCCACATGATAAAAGGCAGTATATCTGGATCGGCATGATAAATAGCAAACTCATGGAAATCTTTATCAACCGTAATCACTTGATGATATTTTAATTTCAGATTGCCAAAAGTATACTCTTTCGTATAAACAAGTTTATTGTTTTCACTGGGCTTAAAATCTTTTTTTCTATGCATTAATTTTTCGTATAAATGAGGGTCATTAGTGCTATTTACATAAGTCACTGAAAAAGGTGCTCCAAAAGTGTTATTAACTCTACGATACCAACCATCCCTTGTTCCTATATGTGAGATCAGATCCATTTCATTGGCGTTACCTTTTTCTGATAATTTAAATGCGATCTTCACCCGTTCCAATAACAAGAATAATGCTATTGATTCTACGGATACTTCACTAAGACGGCTGGCTGATCGCAAATATTTAATGGCTTTAAAAACTGCTTTTGACATACCTTCCCTATACTCGTCACCAACATGCATCTCATGTTCATTAGGAACCGCAATAGTTCTCTGGATCTGCTTCAGTAATGGATCATTAACATCAACAACCTCCTCCGTTAATAAGTCTTTATCACGAATTTGCGCTTCGATCGAGTTGATCAGTTTCGGGTACACGACCTTCCAATCTTCTTGAATTACAAAACTATCAATTGCAGCTAAAGGCCCAACACTGTTAATAGCCGCCACCACAGCAGGTATAGGATCAAGCCCCGTCTTTACATCCTCTACAACCATGGCTTCGTCACTCTTAACCCCTGAAATAGGGCGGTTCCCCCTATTTTCGTCAGGATAACGCAAGTACTCTTCAATGCGCATTAGATCATCCATAACATCAGGCATGACTTTTCGATCAGCCAACCATGTATGATCCAGTCTAGCTGCGATCGATTTAACCTGATCCAAATGTTCTACACCCAACACAAAAATAACAACTTTCTCGAAATCTTTAATATCCCGCTCCCAGTTTTCCCGATTTGCGTCGCGACTAACACCAAAATCAATGACCATTGGCTCATCTGATTCATTCGTCAGTGTACCAACAATGATATTTTCTTTTTTTATATCAAAATGCGAAAATCCATTAATATGAATACTCGTGTAAATTTCTGCAAGCTTACGTAAAATAACAATTTTTTCCAATACAGAATATTTTCTTTTATTCATGTAATCCGATAAACTCACACTTCCAGGAAGACCTTTTAATTTAAGATATATATCACCTGACTCTGTCACACCATGCCCCAGGATAGAAGGAATTCCCTTAAATTTATGAAGATTAAGCTCATATAAAAAATTTGCTTCTCTAATCATAACCTCTTTGCGACTTGATCCTCCTGCCCCATCATACTCATCACCATACATTTTGACCCGTGGATCATTGCTTTGCTTAGAACGCAAAACTTTATAAAAAATACCTGTTTGCATAAATTCCTCTGGGAAAAAATAAATATCTCCAAAATCTCCGGCTGTTGTTAACATTTTCGTTAAACCCGCATGAGTTAAAGAAAGAGGTGCCTCAAAAACAGGTATCCTAATATCAAAGACAGATTCCTCAGTCTTGGGAATAACTGTAATCCGATGCGTCATAACCTGTCTAGAAAAGTTCTCCTTAAGAAATGGTGCTTCAACAATTACCTTGTAATGACGACCAAAATATTCATGTTGACGCAAGGCGCTGGCTAAAGCCTCAAGCACTAACTCAACGCGCTTTCTTGATCTACCTTCTTGAGCTCCTTCGATAACAATCATTCCTCCACCATCGCGTGCTTTACTTTCAATAAAATAACTTCGTAACCCAAAGGGTTTTAAAAACGCATTTAAAGTATATTTTTTCCCCTCTATTTTAAATGTAACCTTATTACCAACTTCTCTTAGATCATCTTCACTCTGAACAATAGCTACCCAATCCGCATTACTCCTCGCATTAGATAGTCTGCTTCTGGCTGCTGCAACCATCCTATCGCTAGCCCCATGCCACCGCTGGGGTAATGGATATACATCATCCATGAGAGATCTTCGGCCCATAAAGCCCCCAGCACCAGCTTTCAACCTCCGCTCTCCTTTCGCTGACCCCATAGCCTCATCACCCTTAACTGCGGAAATAGGGAGTTGCCCCCTGTTTTTTCGATCTGACGACGCCATCGCCTGGTCAATTCTTACATTCACAACTTGCATCGCATTGTCCAAATTATCTTTTACTTTATCCGAAGTAGCAAAAGTTAACGTTGGAGCACCAGCATACCCACCTGAGAAATACTTCCTTGGTATCACCTGACCTGAAATTGCATCCCGTTCTTCCTTGATGTAGTTGTATGCCCCTTTTTTGAATGCCTGTAAATAACGCTCATAAATGGCTTGGGCATTTGTTGCATCCTTGTATTCTGTTCCCTTCACTTTTCTTTTATCGTTATAAACCTGGGATAAAATGCTGTCTTTGATCTTTTTTTTGTACCAGGTTGCTAATATTAATGAATTGTAAACTTGACGCAGTTGGGCAAAGTTCTTTCCTTGGTTGACTTCTTTTGTTAATTCGGGAATGACGATACCGCGGATGATCTGGGAATTTTCATTGTTTCGTAGGGGCGGACCTTGTGTCCGCCCGGCATGGCGGGCCGATACAAGATCGGCCCCTACGGTTGTATTTTTATCCATTGCCACATAATCTTGCTCTGTTAATACCTTTAAACTACTTTCTACCACATACGCTGTTCCTGCCTCGGCATTCTCATATACTACTGCCTTGTCTGGGACGATCCATACTTTGTTGAAGGTATTTACGGGGACATTTTTATTCCCAGCCAATTCATATACACTCTTCCAGAATCGCTTGCCAATATCACCTTCCGGATAAACTAAACTAGCGGTGATCTGCTTTAACAAATAATCCTGAGCTAGTAAATCTCTTCCCATTTCCGTTTGACCGAAACTCTCGGGCACGATGCGTTCTTTTTCGTAGGGGCTTAGGTTGACCCATAGGTCTTTTTCGGGGGTGGTTAGAGCGGCTAGGAAATATTTGATTAATTTGGTGGATTCTTCTTTTAAAGAGGGCGGATTACGATCCGC
>JANNCL010000191.1:0-9627 GCA_031386565.1 Candidatus Omnitrophota bacterium | reverse complement strand
TGACATTATCAGTAATCGATAAAATATTACCGACGCTGTCATAGGTGTAGTTCAGATCCTGGATCTTGTTATTCTGGGCGTTAACGGTGTAGATGCGTTTCAATCGGAAATTCAGCGCATCATAAGTATTGGTGGTGATTGTGCCATTACCATATTGGATCTGTGTCTTCTGTCCCAGCGCATTGTAATCAATATGTTTGATGTACGAAACAACAGGAGAAGAAACTGTGATATTGACCGGAGTTGATGTACTTACTACTCCACTATTGTCCGTAGCTTTAGCTGTCAACGCATAAGAGCCTGCCGTAACATTACTCCACGTATAAGAATACGGACTTGTGGTATCAGACCCTAATAGTGTTGTGCCTTTATAGAAATCTACTTTACTGATCGTGCCGTCACTATCTGACGCATTAGCATTGATCGTTACGGTTGCCGGAGCTGTTAACATTGCGTTATTCGTTGGTGATGTTATGTTCACCGTTGGCGGGTTAGAGTTGTATATATTGACAGTAACGGTATTCGAGAACGCCACATTATTGGCACTATCAAAAACTTTAGCAAACATGGTATATGTGCCCACCGCAGCATTATTCAACGTGAAAACATAAGGAGGAGTTGAGGTCCAGGAAAACAATTGACTATCGCGGAATAGTGCCACTGATACGGGTCTGGTCGTAGAACTTAGCTTGGCCGTCCATATGATGGTGCTTTGTGAGAGTCCGGAGGTTATGTTGGAACTTAAACTAATAGAAGGCAACACATCTCCCCCTACTGCTGATACTATCACATTTACTGGAGCGGAAATGCCTACTGCACCCGTATTGTCCGTTGCTTTGGCGGTTAAAACATACGTCCCCGCTGTAACATTAGCCCACGTATATGAATATGGGCTCGTGGTATCAGACCCTAACAATGTTGTGCCGTTATAGAAATCAACTTTGCTAACTGTACCGTCACTATCCACGGCAGTCGCATTGATCGTTATACTGTCCGAATCAGTTGATGTTGCGTTATTCTTTGGTGATGTTATGTTCACCGTTGGCGGGTTAGAGTTGTAAATATTGACAGTAACAGTATTCGAGAACGCCACATTATTGGCATTATCAAAAACTTTAGCAAACATGTTATATGTGCCCAAGGCAGCATTGTTTAACGTAAAGACATAGGGAGGTTTAGAGGTCCAAGAAAATAATTGTCCATCGCGAAAGAGTGCAACAGATACAGGTCTGGACGTAGGGCTTAACGCTGCCGTCCATATGATGGTACTTTGCGCTGCTCCAGATGATATGTTAGAACTTAAACTGATAGAAGGTAAAACATCCCCCACTGCGGACACTGTCACATTTACCGGAGCGGATGTGCTAACTGCACCACTATTATCCGTGGCTTTAGCCGTTAAAGCATACGTTCCCGTCGTAACATTAGCCCAGGTGTATGAAAATGGAGTCGTGGCATCTGTTCCTAATAGTGTTGTGCCATTATAGAAATCTACCCTGCTTATAGAGCCGTCACTATCTAAGGCATTGGCATTGATCGTTATACTGGCTGGTGTTGTTAACGTTGCGTTGTTTAAAGGTGATGTTATGTTCACCGTTGGAGGCACATTGGCTTGTCCGGTCACCGTGACATTGACCGCTGTGGATGTGCTGACTGCGCCGCTATTATCAGTGGCTTTAGCCGTTAAAACATAATTCCCTGCCGCAACTTTAGTCCATGTATAAGAAAATGGAGTGGTAGTAACCGAGTTGAGCAAGGTTGTGCCGTTATAAAAATCAACCTTTGTGATCGTGCCATCTGTGTCAGAAGCATTGGCACTGATAATGATACTTGCAGGCGCACCTATGAATGAATTATTTGCCGGGGAAGTAAGACTAACTGCGGGCGCTACGTTAGCCGCTACCACGGTTACATTAGCAACAGATGAGAATCCAACCACCCCGTTGACATAACCCTTTGCATAAAAACTATAACTGCCAACCGGCGGATTACTCCAGGTATATGTGTATGGACTAGCAGCTGATGTTCCTAAAAGTGTTGTCCCGTTATAAAACTCAACCTTGCTAAGCGTGCCATAAGCCGCTGTTGCATTTGCTGTTAACGTGATGATTGCAGGTGCCGTGTAAGACGCATTATTCGCGGGAGCCGTTAACGTTACAGAAGGCGCTGGTTGCAGCACTGTTACATTTACCGGCGTTGATGTGACTGTTGTGCCATTATAAACCTTAGCCGTCAATGTATAACTGCCTGGCGCCGGATTGGACCAAGTATATGTATTACTAGCAGCAGTCGTACTTGTCGAGAGTAACGTTGCTCCACTGTAAAATTCTATTTTACTAACATATGTACTCGCTCCGATATCTGCAGTTAAACTTATATTGGTTGGCGCCGTAAAGATGGCATTATTAACCGGAGTCGTCAAACTAATTGTTGGCACAGGCGGAATGACTGTCACATTAACGGGCGCAGTTGTTGCTTTTAAACCACCGTCATAATATTTAACCACAAAACTATAATTGCCAATCTGAAGATTATTGATCACGCAATTATATTGATTGGCCGCACCATTGAATTTATCGCAATAGCGGGTCTTGGTTCCATCCCAATATTGCAGCTCCGCCGGACCAGTAAAGCACCCCAACGACCAGATTACATTGATTGTCAGGTTAACAGAGTTATTACCCGTAAATATGTATGTAGAATTATTAGGGGGTGATGTTGTGGTAAAAACCAGGGGCTCATTCGGATTGCACGTAGCTGCTTCTGCATCACCTACGCCAAAAATATATTTCTCAACCAAAGCCAATAAATCGACCTTATCTTTTGTGGTAATGCTTGACTGGGGAGCAATGACATTTGAATCTTTGACCGAATCAACCTGCCCTGCCGCATTGTAATTGTAAATGACCTGGGCATTATTAGGATATTGCAGCTGTTTTATACGATTTAAATCATCGTACTGACGGCTGACATTGTAATAGACCGAATTAATAATTTTTGAAGATGTTGTTTCTCTGCCTAATTGATCGTAAATAAACCTAGCATGGCCATTATCGTAAGACACCCATCCAATGCTGCCAATGCCAAATGTTTGAGTATTATCATCGTAATTATACGTAACATTGAAGGAATTTGTAGCATCCGTTTTATTGATCAAACGATTCAATTTATCGTACTTGAAATTGATGATCTGATTCTTTGCGTCCTGTTGTGTGAGTAAGTTGCCATTAATATCATACGCATAGCTCCAATGATGCATGTCCGGATCATCCATGCTGGTCTTACGTCCTAAGACATCATAAGCAATGCTCGTGATATTGCCTTTGGCATCGACAACTTTTGTTAAATTGCCCTTGGAGTCATATTGATACGTGGTGGTTGCATAAACCGCATACGGACTACTGGGATAATGGCTATCGCGCCCATCACTGCCTGTGTATTCCTCCTTCTTGATCAGCTTGCCTAAAACATCAAAATAAGAAACAGCTTTATGGCCATTCTCATCAAAAGTGGATACGCTTAAAGTATCGTATACAATATTACTAAATGTTCCATCGGCATTGACAGCCCTTGTTTTGCGTCCCTGGGCATCATAATACATCGTGCCATGGGCAACGGTATCATCAGCAATGCTGTCGAGCGTATCGAGATCGTTGGTCGTAAATCGCGGGATAAAAGCCTTTTCAACCAGCCCCCTGCTGGTATAAGTTTTCTGATTGCTAACCACATATTGCCCGGCTATGGCGGAATTGGATTTGCTTTCGATCATACGTCCTAGCCCATCGTAATAATCCACGGTATCAATGGTGGGGGCCTGACTAGAATTAATACGGCTTTGTGTTTTTACTTTTGTGTATGTGGGATTGATGGTGTATACGGTTTGCATGGTCGGATATGAAAAACTATCCAAGGGACCATAAGCCTTGATCAGACGGCCAAAACTATCATAACTTTTAAAAGCTTTCTGACCATTGGCATCGATAACGGCCATGGTTTGACCCCATAAACCTCTGAGTCCCGCGTTATAGGCAGGATCAGTATTGATGCCGGCATCGTTAATGCCGAAATAAAAACTTTTAGAGATCTGACCCAAGGCATTCGTTGTTTGCACGGGGAACATAAGATAGACATTATCATAGATAATGCTGTTACTATTTCCCTTAGCATCGGTCGTTGATACTATGTTACCAATGCCATCATAAGTGTAGGTGGAATCGATCGTCGCGGCAGTGCCATTCCAGTCGGATCTTTTGGTCATTAAGCCTTTGGAAGGTATGGCATCATTATTTACGGCATTGTCATAATAAACCCAACTCTGGCTTAATATATTCCCGCCATGGTCTTTGGTGATCGTGTGTTTTGGAATACCGATAAGCCAGTTCGTCGTATTATAGGAATAATCGACAACCGTGGTGATATCATCGGATCCAATGTCGTTGCCGGTTAAAAGATCCACTTCCCCCAGACTTACTGTCTGTATCGCATCACCATAATTATTGTACGTACCAAGCTGCGCCGTACGCTTGCCATTGATACCGCCTTCATATACATAAGCGTCACTGCGTTGTTGGAATATGAACTTAGAAATACCATCTGACGTTACATTCTGTTCACCCCATTGATTGACAGATTTACTCAATAGCCTATTATTTACATCGTACGCATCGCTTTCAATTGGCCTTCCCCGATAAAAATGCCTTTGATCGAAAGTTGTTACACTATGATTACCATCAGGGTCGGTAACCGTAACGGTTTGAAAACCATCAAATTCGCGGTTTTGCGCGTCCCATTGGGCGCCCGTATATGCATAATTAGTTATATAGCTGTGTCCTAAATTATCCGTTAATGTAACTGACTTTGCTATTTGAAGAATGAACGGCAGCAGTTTATTGTTGCAATGCGTGCAAGTGTCATAATCAACGGTTGCTTTAGCGCCCAGACCATTTTCAACGGAAACCATGAGATCCGGATATTTTTCATTAGAAAAGAAGGTTTTGACCTCGCCTTGTTCATTGTAAAAAGACAAGTCTCTTAGGCCATCCCCATTAAAATCCGCCGACTGTATAACATAGGGGCTTGCTAAAGGGGCAGCGCTTAATTTTTTAGTGCTACTCCAGGAGAAAACCATGCCAATAAAATTACGGATAGCAAAACTTTGTGAAGCCGCGTCATAATAACCAACACCGGCACCGATAGAATCTTGAAAATCGGATGCAACAATGCTTTGATTAGCAGAAATCGCCCCGGCATTAGTGAATAACTTCATGGTAATCTTTATTTTATTACCGGTGTTTAAAAAAACCGAAAGTCCGCCGTTGCTAATGTTGTAATACCCTATGTCCGTTAAGCCATCATTGTTAAAATCCCCAAAAAAGAGCGGGACATTACCAAGAGGGCCCAAATAATCCGCGGCATCCGTATTATTCACCTCAAAATGATCTTTTTTACTTAAGGCAACTGATAAATGAATATATGAGACCGAATCATTATAAAAACTCGCAATATCAGAAACGCCATCCCCGTCAAAATCACCAACGCTAAATTGCACATTATTGGAACCGAATCCCGTCAACCAAATGCCTGCGTCTCTGAAGCCCGTTCCAGTAGAGAGCAATACCCGGCATGTTTTGGCGGTGGGATCAAAGATCACTATGTCCGTGAGCCCATCTCCGTTAAAATCACCCGCCTGCACTTGTTGATTTGTAAAAGTAAGCCCGCTGATCCAGGGTTGCGCAGGGGCAAATGCCGCGCCGTTGGAAGTAGCCACGTAAATACCGTTTAAGGATGCGTTAATGCCGCCAATATCTAAGATGCCATCGCCATTAAAATCCCCGGCAACTTTAGGCAAAGCTCCCTGCGTTGAAATAACATAGTCGACATTATCCGACAGGTTATAGTTCAGATCGAAATTAAAAGCCTGATTCTGGTTATAGGCAGTGATCATAATTAAATTCATGCCCTGTTTCAAAGCCCATGTACTACCCACATTATTTTTATAATCGCCATTTAAATAAACCCCTACAATGCCTTGGGTGATAAATGGAACATTTAAAGTTTTAGCAGTTGATACGTACACATACGTATAAAATACATTGGCAGAATCCTGATTGCTGGAAAATGTGAGTTTAGCTTTATTATTAGTATTCCATTGACCATTACTCCAGGTGCCGTTGGCTTGACTAAAGTCCAGCCACTTATCAACATCAAACCCCGATACAGGTCCAAAATTATCATTCCCCCGGTCGTATCCGCCAGCTAACTTTTCATTCCAAATATTATCCGCATATGCTTTTCCATCAAAAGAATTAACCAAATTATAACTAGGAGTCGTTGCCCCCTGGTTTGTTTGATAGGTGAAAGTGATAGCAGGCAATGCCTGGCCGTCATAAGCGGTTGAGGTAATACTGGTCAAGATCTTCCGTTGAGTGTCGAAACTCGTCTGGTAGTTAAGAAAATATTGGGGCGTTTGGTTATTAGGGCCGGAAACTCGGATGTTTGTTAAATAAATAGGAGAATCAATGCGATAACCCATTCTAAATGATGTTCTAATATGGTCGCTTGGTAAACTCGTATAATAAAAACTGACAGTAGCATACGCCGGTGTTTTGTATGCCGTATTACCTGTATAGGCGATAGAAACAGGAAAAACCTGGTTACCATCTTTACGATAAGTAAGGTTCATAAAATTACCAAATGGATCTTCCACCCTCTCCAAAGCCCATTTAGATATATGACTGGTTTGAGTTGGGTCAAACTCTTTAGCAAGATCAGTTTGACCAAAATAGTACTTCACTCCTTTTTTATCAGTCACTAACCAATAATTACCTATTTGTTGAATGCGCATAAATGAACATTCAATTGTTGCTCTATAAAACCCTGAAACGCTATCGTAAATTAGTTCTTGCGAACCGCTGCCTAGACTTAAAACAAAGGTGTCCGTCGCGTTATAATTAGGGATGCCTAACTTAGATGACCTTTCAATAGAACCAAGCTCTAAATTCCAACCAACACCCAGATAACTTTCTTCACCCCGGGAATTATAGACTAACGCTACGATTGGTTCTATACCGCCCCGGCCCGGTGGAACAGGAATTTGAATAGGAAGAGCCGCAGATCCCGAAGATGGATCAACTTGAATTGAAGTTACTTGTGAATTCAAAGCCGGACCAGAAATATCGGCATATAAAAAGGGAGAAAACACTACGGAGATACCAACAAAGAATAAAACTAAAATAGATATTTTTTTCATGAATACACCAATAGAAGGTTTATAAAACTCCATTAACAACACACTTAAATTAATAAATAACTACCTTGCTTATTTAATCATTGAGATACAAAAACGTTAACATAATACTTTCTTAGTGTCAAATTATTGGAATCAGAAAACAAATTTATGCGTGAAATTGGCATTATAATTGATTTTATATCAAATTAGCCAAAACATTTATTTTTGAAAACGATGTAATACAAGCAGTAAAATGAATTGTGAAAGGCGCAAAAGCGCTATTTATTAAGGGTACTTTCCGTGGCACTGAGGATCTTCATGTCATTTAGATCCTGCACGTAGGCAATGACCATGAATTTTTTGGGGTCAGCACCAGCGGGAAGCTCAAAGAATGTTTCACCTTTTGAACCGGCCAAGGCTATGGTCTGAAAATTAATGACCACATGATCATGCTTTAACAGAAGACCTTCATTCTCCCCCGCATTTGGGCGGCTTTCTACACCGCTTTGCACTAAAGCGATCTGAATGGCGGTGTGCGGAGCAACGCGGCTGACTTGGAATTGAACCTTGATTGTGGCAACACCTTCACGGGCTACGTTGAGTTTAATCGAATCAGCAGCAGACTTTAGCAAGAATGCATTGATATGCTGCCAGGCCGATCTTTCGTCAGAACCCACAAATTCTTTCTGACCATTGATCACCATTTGCGGCGTATAGGAAGACTTTGCTTTAAGCACAAACACATATTGCCCCTGACGCTCGGTGAACAGCGGAGAGCTAAAACGGTCCTTCCAGCCCATATAATTCCAATAATCCACCTCGAAACTTAGCGCATAAACAGGCAAGCGCTGTTCTTTGGACTGCTGAATGATCTTGCTTAATAAAACATCGGCAGCAGGGCAGCTGGAACAGCCCTCCGACGCGAATAACTCGACCACCGCAAAACCTTTTGCCTGAGCATCGGTACCGCACATTAAGATCACCGCAATGAACAGGAAAATACCGAAGACGAAGCCTCTGGATCTCATTTTTTATCCTCAACAAATATCATCGCATAGGAATTGATACAATAGCGTTGATGCGTTGGCGGCGGGCCGTCATCGAAAACATGGCCCAAGTGGCTGCCGCAGCGGATACAATGCACCTCCACGCGGCGCATCCCATAACTGACATCTTCGGTTGTCCCGACATTGGCTTCATTAATCGGCTGCCAAAACGACGGCCAGCCCGTGCCGGAGTCGAATTTTTCCGTCACCTGGAAAAGATCGGTGCCGCAGCCCGCGCATTTATAAAGACCTTTTTTATGCCCCTTGGTAGGTAAACCGCAAAAAGCCGCCTCGGTGCCATGTTCCCGCATGATCTCATACTGTTTGGGCGTTAACACCTTTTTCCATTCCTCATCTGTCTTGACTACTCTATCAACGAGCATATAATCCTGTGTTGCCGCATCATAGACACGCACTTTCCCATCCGGAACTGTACTCATAGTTTCTCCTTGCACATAAGCATTACTACCAACGAGGATGAACAAAGCAACCAGCAATACAAACCTATTCATCATTCACCCCCGATACATTGGATGTACATACGGTCTGTTATTTCTGAATTTCATCGACTTCAAATTCTAAGGCACTGACAGAGCCGGCTAGAAAATTATACATCACGCACATCAGCCAAGAAGAAAATGAACCTACTGCGGCATTAATTATGGGGAACACTAAAATAGACCAAAATCCTATATTCATACCCTCTTGTTCCGCCGGCGCAACCACCGAAGCGATCGCAAAAATGATCCCCAGCAATAAACCCGCGAAGGTGTATATGACGGTTGTTAAAATGACAAAAGGTTTAGGTGTGATCTTTTTTAGTTTAACGATCATGAACAACTCCTTATTGCTTTAATGAATCAATTAGCACCAATGATATTTTGCACCATTAAAGGCGTCATCGGCTGGATCGAGTAGATCACCGGCGTCAATCCATCCGCTGAAAGTAATAATTGTAACATAGCCTTATCATCAAACGCGGTAGAAATTGCATTTTTATTCTGGACTTTAAGGTTGATGGGCCCTAGGTCGATACCACCCTTGGTCGGCGTGGCCATCGCCTTATCTTTCTTCGGCAAATGTACTATTTCCGCACCTGCAGCATCTTTGAACTCTTCCGGCACATAACCCGGCTCATTTGCGGCTATATTAACACGCGCTTTAAATGCAACCATTTTCCCAATACTTGAGCGAGCAATACGGTATTGATCATGCACACCAAGAACCCCCCAAGCAATGGAATGGGAAAGACTGACCGTTAATATTTTGAAGAATTGCCGATTCTTAAGAGCAACCGTCACTTGATCTTTCATTGAAACGATAACACCCTTACGATTTTCTTTTGCATCTTTT
>JANNCL010000134.1:0-8030 GCA_031386565.1 Candidatus Omnitrophota bacterium | reverse complement strand
CGATAATATCAGTCGTTCGATGATCGAATCCGGCCAATTAAAGTCGTTGATCGATAAAGGTTTGCGTGGTCAAACATCCAATCCTACCATTTTTAAGCAATCTATTTCCAGTAGCAATGATTATGATAAACACATTGTGCAATTAACCGAAAGCGGAAGATCTGTTTTCGAGGTTTATGATACGTTGACTTTAAAAGATGTCCAGGATGCCGCCGATATATTCCGCGGCGTTTACGATACAACCAAAGGTTTAGATGGGTATGTGAGTTTAGAGATCAATCCTAAACTCGCAAATGAATTTGAAAGTCAGTTGGCGGAAGGTATGCGTTTGTGGAAGGCGCTTGCGCGTCCAAATGTGATGATCAAGGTGCCGGCGACCAAGAATGGATGTAAGGTGGTCGAAGGTTTGATCGGTCAGGGAATTAATGTGAATGTTACCTTGATATTCTCCGCGGAGCAATACAGCGATGTCGTGCGGGCGTATATGAAAGGTTTAAATACCTTGGCATCCAATAAAGGTGACTTAAGCCGTGTGCGTTCGGTGGCCAGTGTTTTTGTCAGCCGCCTGGATGCCTCCATCGATAAATGGCTGGATGAGAATAAACATAGTGCCTTGCGTGGTATTGCCGCTGTTGCTAATTGCGAGATCATTTACCATAAATACACTAAAGAATTTAGCGGTGGGGAATTCAAGGAATTACAAGCTAAAGGGGCGAATGACCAGCGTGTTTTATGGGCATCGACAGGAACGAAGGATGCTGCTTATAGCGACATTAAATATATTACAGAGTTAATTGCTAAGAATACCGTCAATACCGTGCCGGATAAAACGTTGGATGCTTTTTGCGATCACGGCATCGTCAAGATCGCTTTACCGGCGGATGTGTCTAAAGCCCAGCATCTTGTGGAAAATTTGCGACAATTGGGCATTGATCCCAATGTGGTCTGTTTAAAATTATTGGAGGATGGTTTGGTGTCATTTGAGAAGTCATTTGAGGAGTTGTTGGTTTCGATCGAAAAGAAATCACAAACGCTGGCAAAAAGTTAGTTTTTGACTGTTGGTTTAGATCTTTTAACCCCTTGTCTGGTGTTCCAGGCTGGGGGTTTTTTATTTAAAAAAAAACGAAAAAATATGTTCGATGTGTAGTTTGCTAACTTATAATAAAAAACAGATTATTTGATCAACCATATAACCAGGAGGTCCGATGAGTTCACTTGAAATGATTTTATTGCCCCCGACGAAATTAATGTTAGGACAGATCACTCAATTCATCACCAGTTTATTGTTGGTCAGTATCTTATTGTTGATCGGTTGGATCGTTTCCAGCTTTATCGTCAAGAATGGGGTTACAAATCTTTTGAAGGTGCTCAAAGTGGATAAGATCGCGGACAAACTTGAGATCGACCGCATTTTGGCCAAAGGGGGGATCACCATCCCGGTATCGGAATTGATCGGGAATATCTGTTACTGGCTGTCGATCCTGATCACTTTTGTCGTTGCGGTCAATGCCGTCGGTTTGACGGTAGCGGCGGAATTATTGCAACGGATCGTCTTATATGTGCCTAATATTATTTCAGCGATCTTTATTTTAGTGATCGGGATGTTCGTTTCCGCGCTGTTAAAGAACGTGGTCAAAACAGCGACAAATAATGCCGGTATCTCGCAATCGAATTTCTTGAGTTCGGTAGCAGAGGTGGTGGTGATCATATTCGCGGTGGCGATCGCCATGGAGCAATTACAGATCGGCGCCCGGATCGTAGAACTCACGGTAAGCATTGTCCTTGGCTCCATCGGATTAGGTTTTGCCATTGCTTTTGGTTTAGGTTGTAAAGACCTTGTCGGCAAGTCGGTGACACATTTTATCGATAAGCTAAAGAAATAAAATATTAATAGCGCTTTGATCAAGGAGGCTCAAGTTATGGGCCTCCTTGATTTTTATCATTCTTCCCTAGATAACTCTTAAAGAGTGTATTAAACTTAAAATATGGATCCCTGGTACAACATATCTTCGCTAACATATAAGCAGATCAAAGACTTACAGAATAAAAAACTCCATCATTTTCTTAATACGAATGTCTATCCATTTAGTTCATTTTACCGGAAAATTTTTGATCAGCATAAGATCGATCCGAAAAAGATCCGCAGTATTGAAGATCTTAAAGATCTTCCGTTCTCGACCAAAGCCGATTTAATGACCAAGGAAAATCCTCAGCAGTACAAGGATTTTATCTTGGCGCCGGATAAAGATAAGATCAAGAAATTCTGGCCTAAATTGCGATTGCTGGATATGGCAGCCGAATCGATGATATACGGTCAACAGCAGGTCACGGATAAATTAGGAAAAGAATATCGTCCTATTTTTATGACCTTTACAACGGGCACGACCAGCTGGCCGGTCGCTTTTTTATATAGCCGGTACGATCTTGATAATTTAAGCCTTTCAGGCACCCGCATGGTGAAATTATTCGATCTAAAGGCTGATGACCGCATTATGAATATTTTTCCTTTCGCTCCGCATTTAGCCTTTTGGCAGGTCTTTTTCGCGGCCATTGAGTCAAATATTTTTGCGTTAAGTACCGGGGGCGGTAAGGTGATGGGTACTGAAGGTAATTTGATGGCCATGGGCAGGGTTCAACCGGCGGCCATTTTAGGTGTTCCCAGCTATATTTATCATTTGGTGCGCCATGCTCAGGAAAAAGGACAAGACCTTTCATATTTAAAAAAGATCGTTCTGGGGGCGGGGAGAGTGACTGTCAATTATAAACAAAAATTGGCAGACATGTTAAGTGCGCAGGGGGCGAAGGATGTCCGTATTTTTGGCACCTATGGTTTCACCGAGGCACGCAGCGCCTGGGCGGAATGTCCGGCGGAGAATCATCTTTCCAGCGGTTATCATTTATATCCGGATAAAGAGATCTTTGAGATCATCGATCCGGAAACAGGGGCGCTCAAAGGTTTAGGGGAGGACGGGGAGATCGTCTATACCTCGATCGATTCCCGTGCGAGCGTGGTGTTGCGTTACCGCACCGGTGACTTTGTTAAAGGCGGCATTGTTCATGAGCCGTGTCCTTTTTGCGGGCGCATGACCTTGCGTTTGGCCAGTGACATTTCCCGTTTGTCTGATTCCAAAGATCTACAATTATCAAAGGTGAAGGGCACGCTGGTTAATCTGAACCATTTTGGCAATGTGCTTAATGATATTCCCCAGGTGGATGAGTGGCAGATCGAGATCCGCAAACACAAGAATGATCCCTATGAGGTGGATGAGGTCATTGTTTATATTACTCCTAAAGGGAATGTTGCAGAGGAATCATTCGCGGTGATGCTTAAGGACAAGATCATGGGAGCGACCGAGGTGGCGCCCAATGAGATCAAGTTCATCCCGCTTAATGAAATGATCAAACGGTTGGAGTTAGAAACAGCCAACAAAGAGAAACGTATTTTAGATGTTCGACCGAAAGGATAATTTATGAAACGCATTGCTATTGTCGATGGGATAAGGACTCCTTTCTGTAAGATGGGAACATCTTTTAATTATTTGAGCGCGGTAGACCTGGGCCGCATCGCTTTCCGGGAATTGATCGAACGTACGGCGCTTGATGTCAAACATGTGGATGAAGTCATTTTAGGCTGTGTTGGCCAGCCCGCGGACGCGGCAAATATCGCCCGGGTGGTGGCGCTTTTAAGCGGTATCCCCAAGACAACACCGGCCTTTACCGTGCATCGCAATTGTGCCTCGGGGATGGAAAGTGTCATTGATGCGGCGATCAAGATTCAGGCGGGTGAGGCGGAATGCATCATGGCCGGCGGTACGGAATCCATGAGCAATATCCCTTTTTTTTATACCAAAGAAGCCGTGGAGATCTTTATGGAACTTTCACGGGCTAAAACACCGCTGATGAAATTACAAACATTTCTTAAGTTCCGTCCCAAACATTTGTTAGCGCCGCGCATTGGCCTTCAGTTGGGGTTAACGGATCCTGCCTGCGGCCTTAATATGGGGCAGACCGCGGAAGTATTGGCCAAAGAATTTGGTATTACCCGCCGTGAACAGGATGAATTTGCCTTACAAAGTCATTTAAAAGCGTTGGCCAGCAAAACTATCTTACGGGAAGAGATCGTTCCAGTGATCCCCGGTCCTAAATTCAAAGAAGCGGTGACCGACGACAATGGCCCGCGCGAAGGACAAACGATCGAAGCGTTGACTAAATTAAAGCCTATTTTTGAACGTAACACCGGCACCGTGACCGCGGGTAATGCCTCGCAGGTTACCGATGGTGCTTGTGCGATTCTGGTCATGAGCGAGGAAAAGGCAAAAGCTTTGGGTTATCAGCCTTTGGGTTATTTAAGATCTTTTGCTTTTGCCGGGGTAGAACCTAATCGCATGGGGATAGGGCCGGCGCATGCCATGCCCAAAGCCTTAAAAAAAGCGGGTCTGAAATTATCGGATATGCAGGCGGTCGAGATCAATGAAGCCTTTGCGGTGCAAGTGCAGGCCTGTTTACGCGCCATGGCCTCACCGGCTTTCTCCAAGGAATTTGGATATGAAGGGTTATTGGGTGATATCGATCCCAAGAAATTAAATGTCAACGGCGGGGCTGTTGCTTTGGGCCATCCCGTGGGAACGACCGGCGCCCGCTTGATCATGACGTTACTTAAACATTTAAAACGCACCAATCAAAATATCGGCATCGCCTCCTTGTGTATCGGAGGAGGCCAAGGCGCGGCGATCATTTTAGAGAGATAAAGTATTCCCCTCCCCTTGCGGGAGGGGCCAGGGGAGGGGTACAATGCAGCAAATAATTATTTTGCTTAGTATAATTTTTCTAAGTCTACCGTCAACGCTCTTCGCTTCCACCGCAACCAGTACGATCGACGATCAAGATGGCGTCGAGGTCACGGTCTATAACAGCAATTTAGGCCTGGTCAAAGATACCCGTCATTTTAATGTTGCCGGCGGGGTCAATGAACTGCGTTTCATGGATGTGGCGGCCATGGTCATGCCGCAGACGGTGCAGATCAAGGCAATTAATAATGCCGATGATTTCTCCGTTCTGGAACAGAACTATGAGTACGATCTGATGGATGCGAATAAACTACTGGAGAAGTATGTTGGCAAAGGCGTAAAACTATTGAGAGAAAGTCCGTATCAAGATAAGAAAGAGATCGTCGACGCGACGCTGTTAAGCAATAATAACGGCCCCATCTATAAGATCGGTGATGAGATCTATCTCAATTATGGCGGGTCGCCCATTTTGCCTAAGATACCCGAGAATTTGGTGTCAAAGCCAACATTGACCTGGCTGTATAAGTCCAAAGCGGATGTCAGTCAAAATGTGCAGGTTTCCTATCTAACCAACGGGATCAATTGGAAAGCGGACTATATCGTTGTGGTCAATGGGGCGGATAATGAGGGCAATATTAGCGGCTGGGTGACGCTGGATAATAATAGCGGGACAATGTATAAGAATGCCAAGTTAAAGCTTGTGGCCGGAACCGTAAATCGAGTAGAGGAGTCCTCCGATCGCAGGCGTGCTTATCGTGAATATAACTTAAAGGAAGCTGCGGTTTCTGCGACATCAGGCTTCCAGGAGCAATCTTTCTTTGAGTATCATATTTATGACTTACAGCGCAAAACAACGATCAAGAATAATCAGAGTAAGCAGGTGAGTTTGCTAGAGGCCTCCGGTGTGAAGATGGAAAAAGAATTTTTGGTGCAGGCAGACCAGAATTATTTCTGGGGCAATTACGGCGGGCAGGAATTAAAACAACCGGTGAATGTATATTTAAAGTTCAAGAATTCAAAAGAAAACAACATGGGCATGCCGCTTCCAGCGGGAACGATGCGCTTGTACAAGGAAGACGGGCAAAAGAGCCTGCAGTTCATCGGGGAAGATGCCCTGAAACACACTCCTAAAGATGAAGATGTTGAGCTCAAGATCGGTGAGGCTTTCGATGTGGTGGCAAAGCGGGTGCAGATGAACTATACCCAGAACGCAAATAATTATGAAATGACATGGGAATTGACCGCGCGCAATCATAAAGAAGAAGAGATTACCGTCACTTTCAAAGAGCCTTTGTTTGGTGATTGGAAGATCGTTACCAGTTCGCATCCATATACTAAGATCGATGCCAATACGGCGCGTTTTGATGTCGCTGTCCCTAAAGACGGTGAAGTAAAAGTGACCTACCAGGTCAATATCCGACGTAACTAGGAGAGACTATGTCCATCAAATATCATGAAGAAGCTAGTATCGGTTATATCACCTTTGATCAGCCGGATTCCAAGGTTAATGTTCTAAGTACAGGGGTCTTGACTACTTTTGAAAAATTGATTGATGAATTTAAGAATACGTCCGCGATCAAAGTCTTGATCATACAAAGCGCTAAACGAGATATCTTTATTGCCGGCGCGGATATTAAAGAAATTGAGACCATGACCGAGATCCCTGATGCGAAATCAAAGTCACAGGCCGGACAGCGCATATTAAATAAGTTGGAAGACTTGCCAATTCCTACGATCGCGGTCATTGACGGGGTGGCTTTGGGGGGCGGTTGTGAATTAGCTTTGGCTTGCACGTACCGTATTGCCACCTTTAATGATAAAGTACGCATCGGTTTGCCGGAAGTAAATCTTGGTTTTGTTCCGGGCTTCGGCGGCACGTATCGTTTACCGCGTCTGGTTGGCCTGCAGGGGTCTTTAAAATTGATCTTATCCGGTGCGCCGATCGATGCGAATGCGTCGCTAAAAATGGGATTGGTGGATGCTCTCTACCCTCAGACGGGATTAAAGGATCGTGTGCGCGAATTCGCTTTATTGGCAGGGGTTAACCCGCGTAAACGCATGGCTAAAAAGGTTAAGAAACAAGGATTTGATGCTTTTCTCGATGAAAATCCATTCGGCCATGACATTGTTTTTAATAAATCGAGAGAAGGAGTTCTCAAGGCAACCAAAGGTTTTTATCCGGCTCCGATCAAGGCTTTAGATGTGGTTAAAGCGACGTTGAGTTTGAAACGCGCCTATGCACTGGATATTGAATCTAGCGCCTTTGCTGAACTTGCCGTTACCCCTATTTCGAAGAATCTGGTCAAAGTGTTTTATCTTTCCGAGAAGTTTAAGAAACTCACAGTTCCAGGGACGGAGAATATCAAGCCATATCCTGTCAAAAAAGGTGCGGTCATCGGTGCCGGTATCATGGGCGGCGGCATCGCGCAGTTATTGTCTAACCGCGGGGTGTGGGTGCGTTTGAAGGATATTAACTATGATGCCATTGCCAAAGGTTTAAAGGCGGCTTATGACGTCTATAACGCCGCGCTTAAACGCCGCAAGATCAAGCCGGCGGAACTCAATATTAAAATGTCCATGATCAGCGGCACCCTGGATTATAGCGGCTTTAAGAATGCGGATATCGTCATTGAAGCGGTGGTTGAAAATATGGATATCAAGAAAAAGGTTTTCGCGGAGCTAGGTAATTTTGTGCATGCCAATACTATTTTGGCAACGAATACTTCGTCATTGTCCGTGACCGCGATGGCGGATGTTGCCAAGGACCCTTCTAAAGTTATTGGTTTTCATTTCTTTAATCCTGTACACCGCATGCCGCTCATTGAGATCATCACGACCACTAAGACCTCTCCGGAAACTTTGGTCTCGACCCTGGAATTTGCCAAGCGTTTGGGAAAAGTGCCGATCATAGTTAAAGATGGTCCTGGCTTTTTGGTGAATCGTATTTTGCTTGGCTACATTAATGAGGCGGGACGTATCCTGGAAGAAGGAGCCAGTATTGAGGCTGTTGACCGGGCGGCGGTTAAATTCGGTATGCCGATGGGTCCGTTCACATTAGCGGATGAAGTGGGTCTTGATGTGGGGGTCAAGGTTTTGCATATTTTAGAAGCAGGCTTAGGCGCGCGTTTTAAGGCTTTGTCCATCTTTGACAAGGTTGTAGAAAAGAAATTGCTGGGTAAGGGATTGTTTCCGCAGCAAATAGACTTCATGTCTTTCCAAACAGATTTGGCATTGGGCGGAAAG
>JANNCL010000322.1:0-2738 GCA_031386565.1 Candidatus Omnitrophota bacterium | reverse complement strand
CGGGTTATGTAAAAAACAATATCAAAAACGCGATCAGCTGAGGCATGAACTTCTTGATCGACGCGCCAAATCCCATGCCCCATGAACGCAATTTTTTCCGGTGCGTGAACCAAGCCCACACCAAACAGGCGATCAAGAATAAATGAATGGTCAAGAACGTATAACATGTATAAACAATGCTTTGATTAAGCAAGATGAACGTTAACAATAAAGACATCAGCAAATAGCGTAACCGCAGCGTTACAAAGAAACTTAAAGTAGCATACATGAGCAGCGGATGGAACGTCTGAAAGAACCAGCCCATGACAAGCGCAGGATTACAAAAGAACAGGCCAAAGATCACGCTTCCCGTGATCGATACCCTGCGGTCTTTGGTAAAACGGCATAACAGCAGATAGACGCCGAAAACCTGGGTCATGATCAATGACCCAACGTACACGACGGAGAAAACATGATGAAAATACTCTCCCGAATTAGACGCAAAAAAAGAACCCAAATAATAAACTATGGCAGTTAACGCATAGGGTATATGAAAAAGCCCGAAAGTATTGATCAATAACGCATGGGGCATTTGACCGAAAAAATCCCAAAGTTGTACCCCGCCTTGATACATGAACGTGGTCAGCTGATGCGCGCATACATAGGGGATAACATAATCCCCCCAGGACAAAAACGTGATGCTGTGGAAAATGAAGATCTCCGGATATAAAATGACCGCCCCTATAGCTGTCAACCCGAACAGTATCAGAATACGTTTTAACAATCCCTCATCTCCTTTGAAGCGCCATTAGAAATTTACCCTGCGGGCCCGGCGCGTAATGTTGGTGCACGTACAATAATAATAATTGCAATGCGTGAGTATTATTAGCGAACATGATGTTCTGTGCTCCATAGATCTTCTCGATAAAGATATATCTTGGCTTTTCCTGCTCTAATTGCCCGATAGTACGCCGCAACTGATCCAGGGTATATATCTCCGGAACAGCGAATGAATACATGGTCAATGGCCGGGATTGGAACGTCGGGAAACAATAAAAGAACGGGCGGCGTTTAGCCTGCATTAAAATGTGCACATCAAAACTGGATAACAAAGCCACCTTCTCATTTTTCTCCGTCAGGGAATCAATGAAGGCGGCATCGGCGCTAAAATCAAATGCCTGTTGCACATACGCTTTTAGTTCTTCCGGGTTCTTAAAATCTGCCTCTGTCTTCAATCCTTCATTGTAATCCCCCAAAGAATTGGGCACCGGGATACGTGCGGTGTGGATGACCGTATGGCTAAAATAATACCCGCCTTTGGGCAAAGGCAAAACACCTATCCCTTTGGTCAGATCATAGCGCAGGCCTTTGAAAACATTGGGATACGCGGCAAACTGCGGGTGTAGCCACAGCATGATCAAGGCCGCGATCGCCGCCACAACTTTCAATTTCATTCTAAATTTAAGGCAAACCTGCTTGAACCAAAAGAACACGATGACCACCCACGGTACCGCGACGGTATAAAATCCATAGGGCGAGGAACGGGCAACGAAATAATGATACAACGCCAGACCGTAAACAGCGAGCAAGCAGACAAAGACCGCCTCTTTGACAGGCATGCTTACCCGTTGTGTTATGATCTTCGCCGCTAGATACACAAAAGTCCAAGCATAGGTCAGCGGGATAAAAAACCCCATTAAGAATGCCCAATATTTTTTGACATTTAAGGCCTCGGTGACCGGTAAAGCACCAAAGCCGTTTAAAAAGTATTTGTTAAAATCACCGACATCATGCCAGAATCTTGGATCGACCACATATTTTCCCTGTGTCATCGCCAAAGCAACGAACGTCGTGAGCACCATCAATGCTCCGCAACCTGCCAACAGGAATATCTTCCTCCACGAGAACCGCGTCGAGACCAACAGCCAACATAACAAGGCCGCCAAGGTCAACGCCAAACACATGCCCGTTGAACTCATATAAAAAATAGAGATCCCGGCCACCACCGCCGCTGAAGCTAAATAACGTTTTTGTGCCGGGTTTTTTAAGAACATCCACACGCACCCAAAGAACGCGATGTCCCACCAGAAACGCATCACGGTGGAACTGGGATAATTGAAGACGCACGGGAATTCATTGGTATTGAACATCTGCAAACGGATCGCACACCATGTCGCCCCCGCGGCCAACGCTGCGCTGCCAAACCAAAATCGCAACATTACGTACCATGCCATGAAATAGATCCAATTGCTGATCATCATGACTTTCAGTATGCCTAAATGTCCGCCACCGAATAACTGCGCCGCCCCTCCGATCAAGACCGGCAAGCCGATGCCATAATGTGAAACGGTATCCACGTCCAAGATATTGCCCGACACCGCCGCCCAGGCCGGCGCCCCAATAAAACTATCGTAATGCAGCGTTTGATCCCCCATAAAAATACACGCAAGGGCATAACGGCAATCCGGGATCAAGATCATTAAACTGGTAAAAGCAACCACCGCCCAATCGATCCAAGTGAAAGTCCATCGTGTTTGTTCAACATTATGCACTTCTTTTTGCACAATAACCTTCTTTGCCAAACATGCTCGATCATACCAGATCCATAAACACTGGAATGTCACTGTGCTAAGGATAAATAAAGCATAAAGCTGCATCTCCCGCTCCGGCAAGATCATATCGGCAAAGAACGGGAAGATCTGGGATAAGAGATCGTTTGGCGGGTATGGAATGCGCTGCGTTATAAAATAAGCACCTAC
>JANNCL010000097.1:0-10096 GCA_031386565.1 Candidatus Omnitrophota bacterium | reverse complement strand
GTTCAGATAAACCTACCCATTGTATGTGAATGCTATAAATGACATCTTTGATCTTAACGACATTATCAATCACAACCCCTTCTAAAAGTACTGAATTATTCAAAAAGGGAGTTTTTAATTCAACGTTCAGAATGCTCCCTTTAGTAAAAGCAATGGTTGATGCGAAACATGAACCGCCACGGCTGATATCATGGATCTGGCAAACTTCAGCAACCATGTCCGTTCCCTTAACACGACAATTTATTATAAAATTCCTAGGGATCCGCGGATATTTTCTACGATCTTTGAAAGGTTCGGTCATGTTAATTAAAATTCCGAATGTGTAGTAAAAAATGGTCGGGACGGTGGGGCTTGAACCCACGACCTCTTGAACCCCATTCAAGTGCGCTAATCCAACTGCGCTACGTCCCGATCATAATTGATAGATTCAAAATAAGACGCCATTATACACAAAGAAGCAGATTTTGGGAAGAATTATTCGGCTTTTAACTGGCGATCCATTAGGTCATTGAGGGCTAGGCGGGGTTTCTTGGATTCGAAGATTATTTTATATACTTGTTCGACAATGGGCATTGGGATCTTTGTTTGTTTTCCCAAGCGGTAAACAGCCTTGGAGGTTTCTACGCCTTCGGCGACCATGTGCATTTTGCTTAAGATGGTTTTGATGCTTTTGCCCTTACCTAAGGCTTCGCCAACACAACGATTGCGGCTGTTGGGGCTAAAACAGGTTGTTGCCAGGTCACCTAAACAACTTAAACCGTAAAAAGTCTCTCTTTTTCCGCCCAAAGCAACGCCTAAACGGGTGATCTCTGTTAAACCTCTGGTCAAAATTGCGGCTTTGGCATTGGTCCCTAACCCAAGACCGTCACAAACGCCGCAGGCGATCGCGATGACATTCTTTATGCTCCCGCCTATCTCTACCCCTACAACATCGGGACTGGTGTAAATTCGAAAATCAGGGGCATTGAAGGTTTCTTGAACACTTGACGCTAGGGATTTAGAGATGCTGGCAACGACGGCTGTTGTCGCTTTACCTGCCGCGAGTTCGCTTGCTATGGTCGGTCCGGATAATACGGCCAAGGGTACATTACCCAGCTCATGCTTAACAATTTCTGAAACTGTTTGGAATGTTTGCGGGTCAATTCCTTTGATCACACTTAAAAACTGCTTTTTATGATAGGAAGTTTCTTTGATCTTTTTCAAAGTTAAGGATAAATATTGAAAAGGTGTCGCTAAGACAATCAGATCAGATCTATTGATCGCACTGCCAAGGTCGCTTGTCAGCGCGACAGACTTAGGGATCTTATAACCAGGAAGAAAATTCTTGTTTATACGTGTTTTAGCTGTTTCTTTAACGTATGCTTCGAAAGGGCCCCAAAGGACGACATCATGACCTTGTTTTGACAAATGGATGGCCAAAGTTGTACCCCAACCGCCGTCACCGATAATGCTTATTTTCTTAATGGTGGACTTCATAAAGCGCAAAAACCTCATTCTGATATATTTTATTTAAAATAGAATTACCTTCTCTGGGTTGATAATAATTCATAAAAACAATGTAGTCCACTTTATATTTTAAAATCCCCTTAACGATAGACTCTTGCGGCACAACATTCACATACATTTGGAACCCTTTAATATCCTGTATCCTTTGCTGCCATTCAAGCACAGCCGGATAATCAAAGCCTACAATACCGCAATCACGGTAACAGACTAAGACTTTACGCTGGGAGAAAATACGAAAACCGCCATATTCCGTATCATAAGGCGTCATGATCAGCGCATCTTTAGAAGTATGCTTGCGGACATAAACTTGCATATCAACCCAACTGCGATGCATTTGCCACATGCCTGTCCCACGGGTTTTAATTTGTAAATAATAGTAATGATACATGCTGTAATTAATGAAACTGGTAAGCAAAGCCCCAGCGATCAGCATTTTTTGAAGAAATCTCAGCTGTGGTTTTAGTAAATCAGCCGCAAACACTAAAATAAAAGCGATGAAACAAAATTTATATTGCATCAAACGAGGATAAAAGTCAAAAACGGTGCCGAATCCGAGAATAATAAAAAGGGCCGTCACAAGTATCGCCTGCCATACTGCTTTAGCTTTACCTACAAAACGGTAGGCCCAAACGGTCAAATAACCCATCAACATAAAACGCACAAATTGCTCATTGCGTAATAAATTCAGATCAATGAAAAAACGGCTCGGATGAATATAGGAAAAAACAAAAGCAACCCCCATCAGCACATAGGAAACAATGAACAAAGCGATGAGCTTCTTGTCTTCCCGAACTTTCTTTTCCACAACCAAAAGGAACATATACAGACCTATTAAATAAAGATACGGCTCAAGCCTGTTCAACATAAAAGGGATATCTTTTAGCGCATCACTCAACGTCGATGTCCAAAAGATAAAATTCTGCTGGCAGGCGATTAAATATAAAGGTAACCATTGCGCAACTGTCGGCGCCGTCCCCGCATCACGATGCAGAGAATGCGGTATTTGCCAGAACAAGAACGGCAAACAAAAAACTAAAAAGATAACCGACGTCTTAGCGATCATACTAAAACGTTCTTTATGGAAGAATAATAAATACCCCGTCATATAGGCCATTGGGAATAAATTGTAGATCGCATGGAAATTCGCCCCTAACCCAAACCATAGCGCGGCCAATAAAAAACGGTCTTTATAAAAATAATAGAACCCGGCGAACATGAAAATGTAACTGAATTCCTGGTGGGAAAAGGTGCGGTATAAAAACTCCTCTGTCCTACCCATTAAGAAACACATCAGTACTGCCATGACCGCGGCAACCCTGTCCTTGGCTATAAAATTCCATAAACGAAAGATCCAAAAAAACATCCAGTAGCGGGCAATAAGAAATAATATCAGATAGGCAGGCTGAACCTGATCAAGCGTGATACAACGCGCTAATACAGGGTAAAGATACGAAGAAAAATTTTTGACCAGACCTTGCACATAATAATCCCCTTTGTAAAGGGTCGGGTCGATCAAATGTTGCAGTAATGGGATCTCCAGATGCTGATCATCCCATGCAAATATATAACTATTGGTGCAAAGGTAAGCAATTAGAAAGAGTAATGCTAAAACGTAATCATTTTGAAGAAGACGTTTAACGAGTGTCATCGCCAAATAAAAAGCTCACGCCAGATCTCGAACATATATGCCGCGCCCCATTTAAGGACCTGCAATTTTCTTTCCCCGCCTTCACGGGCAGGTTCATCACCAGGTATCTCAGCTATCTTAAGGTGACGTTTAGCCGCGCGAATCGAAAGTAATGGTTCCCAGCTGATCTTTGTTCTAAAAAGTTTTTCTTCAAATTCAAAACTGGCATCTTTATCCAGATCCAGATCATAGATTAGTTTTTTGGGATAAGCGCGGTAAATGACCATCGCATCCGTATAATGTCCGCCGTGTAAATTATTGATCGTACCGGTGAATAACCAATTTCCAAAACTGGTCACCGCATCATCATCATAACTCTTTGCTCCAGGCGCGTACCTAGAGACAATGACCATATCATAGCCTTCTTTAAGCTTATTGATGCAGGGCGGGATCAATTCCGGGATCGAGTTACCATCCGGACTAAATGTTAAGATAACATCCCCCTTAATATGAGGCAAGGCATCCATATAAGCCCCGCGTATGCCCGGAGTTTGCTGGATAACAACGTCGTATCCCATTTCTTTGGCGATAGCAACAGTATTATCTTTAGATTTGCCGTCAACCACTAAGATCTGGTCAACCCATTCTTTTTTAACTTTCGGCATCACTTGGCGCATGCCGACTTCTTCATTTAATGTAGGGATCAGTAAGGTGACTTTCATAAGTTGGTATTATATCCAAGAGTTTTATAATGTATAGTCCAATCTTTTTATTTTGAATGTTTTTTAAGTTGCGGATATTTTTGACCTATGTTATATTATCGACTCTTAATAAGAAGTAAAACAGATTTAATGCTGGCTTAGCTCAGTTGGTAGAGCAGCTGATTTGTAATCAGCAGGTCGGGGGTTCGAAACCTCTAGCCAGCTTTATAGATATAACGATGGTTTTGCAGGTTTCGAGTGAGCCCGTTTAGCAACTGTGATGAACAAGAACAGTTGCTGGGCGAGTGGCCGACCCGTAGCGAAGCGTAGGGCGCCGAAACCTCTAGCCAGCTTTAAAAGATCGTTCTAGTTTTTTGGGCAGTTACTCAAGTGGTCAACGAGAGCAGACTGTAAATCTGCTGAGCTTGCTCTTCGGAGGTTCGAATCCTTCACTGCCCATTTTATTCATCCTGCGGGTGTAGTTCAGTGGTAGAACTCTAGCCTTCCAAGCTAGTAACGAGGGTTCGATTCTCTCCGCCCGCTCCATTCTTTTCACTAAAATGCTTAACCAGCTGACCATAAAAAACTTCGGATTGATCGATAGCCTTACCCTCGACTTTGTACAAGGTTTAAATGTCCTCACAGGGGAAACTGGTGCCGGCAAATCCATCCTCATTGACGCCCTTCGCTCTTCTCTTGGCGAACGCATCGAGACAAATTCTGTGCGAGACCCCAATTTGCCATTATTCATCGAATGTGTTTTCGAGATCACCAACAAAGATCTATTAAAAAACGATCATATTACTGAATTCCTCTCTGACGACGATCCTCATCTGATCATTCAGCGCACCCATACCAGTGATGGTAAAAGCAAAATAAAGATCAATGGTCAAACCGTGACGGTCGGACAACTTAGGGTGATAGGCGACCACTTGATCGATTTTCACGGGCCCCATGATCATCAAATGCTCCTCATGGAAGATCAACATTTACTATTGCTTGACCAACTGATCGATTTTAAGAATTTAAAGCATGATTATTCCGAGATTTACAAAAAATTCATATCCGCAACACAACAATTAAAAGAACTCTGTGATTTGTCACAAACCAGGCAGCGAGATCTTGAATACCTAAGCCACATGGTCAAAGAATTAGAAAGCGTACCCTTATCTCAGGAAAAATATGATGCGCTGCTGCAGGAACAAACCAAGATCAATAATGCCGAAAAATTACATGAACATATCCAAACAACACTTGCTATTTTAAACGATGATGAAGCCGGGGTGAATGACCGTTTGCGTAAAGCTTTTTCATCGTTAAGGTCTTTAGTGCAAATTGACCAGGCATCCCAGCCGTTCCTTACCCTATTGACCCAGGTTCAGGAACAATCAACAGAATTATCCGCCCAAATAGAGGGTTATGCTGAAAGCTTGTCTTTTGACAAAAATTCTGCGTTAAAGATCAGTGAACAGTGTGATGTTTATTATGAGATCAAACGCAAATACGGTCCCACGCTAGAGAATGCTCAAGCGACATATACAGCCTCCAAAGCGAAGTTGGACTTGATCAAAGATTTTGAACACAACGACAAGAACCTGCGCCAGGAGATCACTGTTCTGGATAAAGACCTCCGTACTGTTGCGATCAAGATCAGCAAACTCCGTCAAAAGGCTGCCGCCGAACTTAAAGACACGATCGAGAAGGAATTAAAAGAGCTAGGCATTAATCACGTTCAATTTGAGGTGCGTTTTGAAATGATCCCCTTTGGGACATCAGGTTTTGATAAAGCGATATTCTATATCAGCCCCAATGCCGGAGTTGACCTAAAACCATTGGCTCAGATCGTCTCTTCCGGCGAATCAGCCCGCGTCATGCTCGCGCTTAAAAAAGCATTGATCCACGTTGACCCTATACCAGTCCTGATATTCGATGAAATCGATGCACAAATAGGCGGCCGCTTGGGAACAATTACGGGCAAGAAATTAAAAGAATTAAGCAAAGAACGTCAAGTTATATTGATCACACACCTCCCTCAAATCGCCTCTTTTGCCGACCGGCATTTTAAGGTGATAAAATCCGTTAAGTCCGGCCGCGCTACGACTGAAATTGCTTTATTGGATGGAAAGAAATTAGTCGAAGAGATCGCCCAGATGATGAGCGGTCAAAATACCGGAAAGATCGCCATCAGTCACGCGGAAGAGATGATCACGTCAGCTCAAAGAATCCGTTGATTTTCACTCAAAATATGCTATTTTAATCGTTCACTCTAAACGACCACTTGTTCTTACAAAAGACCGTACGTTGTCTGTTCAGGGTGAAATATTTGTTAATAAACGTGGAGGTTTTATGAAACGTATTGGTATTCTTACTTCTGGCGGTGATTGCGGTGGACTAAACGGCGTTATTAAAGGAGCGGCTTCCATGGCACGTTCAATGGGAGCCTCATGTTTTATTATTCCAAACGGCTACGCTGGACTATATAACCTTGTTGAATTCGATCATTTAACTGAATTAACAGACGAACGGATCGACCGAATTGATGCCAACTTAGCTGGCTCTGAAGCGGGACACTCCCGTGTTAAGGTCAAAAAGATCGATGATGCAAATAAGTATCAACGCATCAAAGACGGTTTGGCAAAATTCAGACTAGGCGGCTTGATCATATCTGGTGGAGATGATTCCGGAAGCGTGATGGTTGATCTTACTGAACACGGCATTAAATGCGTACATGCCCCTAAGACGATGGATCTTGACCTTCAAACATACTCTGTCGGTGCAGATTCTACGATCAATCGCATTGCTACCTTTATTGAAGATTTAAAAACAACCGCACGTACCCATAACCGCATTTTGGCCATGGAAGTATTCGGGCGTTATGCAGGACATACCGCCTTCCGCGGCGGTGTTGCTGCGGATGCCGATGCGATCATTATCCCGGAAATTCCTTGTGATTTTGATATCCTCTATCAACACATGAAACAACGTTATTTTAAACGTATCATGAATTCAGATGTCCGTGCTGGTAATTATATGATCGTCGTTGCTGAAGGCATTAAAGATGCCAGCGGAGCTGAGATTGTTGATGATAATGCCCCATTAGATGCATTCGGACACAAAAGATTAGCAGGCGCAGGAAACTATGTATGTCAACAGCTAACCAGACGTTTAAAAGCAGATGCTGCTATACAATCATTAATGAAGAAAACTGGCATGTTTGTTAAAGGTATCAACGAGATCCCTGAAGTTCGGGCTATTATGCCTGGCCATTTAGTTCGTTGCGGACATTCCTCCGCTTACGACGTTAATTTCGGCAAGGAAGTCGGCGCAGGTGCATTTATTCTTTTATCACAAGGAATCATCGGAGTCACCGTCGCAGGTATCAGCGGAGGAAAAGTGCATTACATGTCCACCAAAGAAGCCATTGCACAGAGATTCGTCGATACCGATCAAGTTGCCGTATATGAAGCACAGGGAATTTGTTTTGGGCGTGAACCCGGGAAGATCAATACAACGGTCGAGAAAGTCGGAGGAATACCTCAGCGAATATTCTAAGGATCAGATCTTTCTTGCGATGATTAACATAATATCGCCAACGTTCACTTTGATCGGTATGGCAGGAATAGCATTTTTATCAATCCTAAAAAGATGTTTTAAGATGCTGTTGAGATTTTGGTCCTTTGACTCAGTAGTTATAGACAATATCTCAAATCCAAACCTTTCAAGCAATCGGGTTATTGTCTTACGAGAATAATAATACACATGCAGTGGTGGCAAGACCATCCTCCAGTTCTTTCCGCATATTCGAGCAAGCATACTGGATATATCGCCTGTTGTTATGATCAATCCCCCACCCTTAGTAAGAGTTTTTGATATCTTCTCAATATATAAAGATGGTTTCAATAGGTGCTCGATGGTATCGAACATGCAGATCAGATCAACTTTGCACTGAATATCGGCATCCAAAAAATCAGCAGTTCTTACATCCTGATGGTACTTAGTACGCGCGATCATACTGGCGTATTCAGACTTCTCAAAACCAAACACTTTCCATTTATTTTTTGCAGCGGCATCCAAAAAGAAACCAAAAGCACTACCAATTTCGATTAGTGTGCCAGGCGAGAAATACCGTTCAATATGGTGAAGTAGTTTGATATTATTTCTAGCGTGTATATTGCTGTCGCTTTCATAATCAGGATAAATTTTTTTATAATAATCAATTTCGTAAGCATGAACAATGTCACTCTCTGTGACATTCGAGAATATCAAGCCGCACTGGCGACAACGCATTACGTCATAACCATTAACGTGCCATATAACATCAGAACAATTCTCTAAACATATGTCACATTTATTCACAGCAAATCTTTCATGAAAAATTACCTAACTTCTTCTCAATGATATAAAGCGGTCTATTTTTTGTTTGCATGTACATTCTTCCTACATATTCGCCAAGAACACCCAAGCTTAACAGTTGAATGCCACCGATAAACGTAATAATACTCATAATTGTTGCCCATCCCAAAACTTCGATCTTAAAGAAGAAGTGTTGGTATAGTATTATCAGGAAATATATGAAGCTCAAAATTGACATAATAAATCCAAGGCCGGATATCATTCGTAATGGTTTTCTTGAAAATGAAAGTAAAGAAGATACTGCAAAATTAACAAGTTTAAATAAATTATATTTTGTTTCCCCGTTTTTCCTTATCCCAGACCTTACCTTTACGGTTGAAGTGGGTAAGTTTATAAATCCAAATATATAAGTGAGACTTGGTTCGTACTCCCTAAATCTCAGAATCTCAACCAAAGCTTTCCGGCTGATGATTCTAAACATACTTGAATTTATTTTTATTTTAATATCTGACAAATAGCTCATCAGCCCGTTAAATACCAAAGAGCAGATATTCCTAAAGATATTATTATTTTTATTTATCTTTATTGCATAAACAATATCAAACCCATCTAAAATCTTGTTATAAAGAACCGGAATGTCTTCAGGAAAATCCTGTAAATCCCCATCCATAATCACAATATATTCCCCACAACAATGGTCAAGTCCAGCCAGCACGGCTATATGTTGTCCAAAACTATTGGAAAGTTTAATGATCTTTATATTATCATTAGTATCAGCATATTGTGTCAACAAATAAACCGTGTTGTCCGTATTAATATCTGTCACAAATACAATTTCAAAAGACTTCCCCATTTCCTTAATGGTGGAGCTTATTCTTTCGATCAATTCAGATATATTCTCCCCTTCATTTCTTACGGGAATTACTACAGAAATTTCATACATACAGATCCTCCAGAGCTTTCCTAGCATCTAATATGATTGAAGCCACTTAATCCAGCTCAATACGTCACCATTATTTAGTCTCTTTTAAATCAATTCTTAAAGGCCAGTAATGATATATGGAATTACATTCAAATTGTTTAAAACCATAATCATTATAAAAATTCGTTGCATCAACGTTATCAATTTGTGTCCCAACTTTAATTATTTTAATGCCTTGTTCAGCTAGATATCCTTCTAATATATTAATTAACTTTGAACCAAGACCACGTCTTTTATGGTTTCTATCCGTAGCAAGAAGTTTAATTGTTGAAGATAAGGAGGTTTTATCAATGGAAAAAAGCAAAAAGCCAACGGTTATGTCCCCTTCATTGATAAGAACAAAATAACTATCTAATTTTGTGAAAGCATTTCTCGTTATATCAACGTAAATATTCCTTGCCGTTACAGGAGATAAATATGGATCATTGTAAAACCTTGAATAGACAAAAGATGTTTCAGCTATTTCAATGATTTTGTCATTTTCAGGAAGATTATTCGCAACTATTGCGCATTCATCATTAAGCTGTCTGATATTTGATACTTCTTTAGTTAATTGAATATTCATATCAGTCAGGAATGCGTTTGTTTTTTCTCCCAACCAACGATTATTTGACGGGTCATTTCCTTTGTTAATGATAGTTATAAATTCAAAATTATTTAAAAAATCTAATAATTCACACTGCAACTCAAGTTGCGTACACGCTTTTTTTAATACCACCTTTGCAGATGCAACACCAAAATATTGAGCGTCGATTTTAGATTCCATAGCTTCAAATTCTTCGCACAATAATCGTTTCATAACACAATCAATCTTAATCTCATCAGATTTCATATAACCTTGTTCACAATGTCAACAATATAATCTATCTGGACATCAGTGAGTTTTGAATACATGGGTAAAGTAATCTCATTATCCGTAACATATTC
>JANNCL010000096.1:0-3117 GCA_031386565.1 Candidatus Omnitrophota bacterium | reverse complement strand
TGAAACTAGGGAGAAAACTAGGGAGAAAACTAGGGAGAAAATCTTACGTCTGATACAAGAGAACGGGCGTGTAACAATCGCTCAGCTTGCCGATCACGTTGGGGTTAGTGCCAAAGGTGTTGAGTGGAATATCAGCAAATTAAAGAAAGAGGGTTTGATTAAGCGCGTTGGTTCGGACAAAGGTGGTTTCTGGGAGGCATCTAGGATTTAATAGTAATATTTAAAATGAATGACACATAAAGGAAACACATGATAACGATCAGTAATTTAAGCAAAAACTTCGACGAGCGTATGCTGCTCGATGATGTGAGTTTGAGTATTTTTCCTAATGAACGCATCGGGCTGACGGGGCCTAACGGGGCGGGGAAGTCTACGTTGTTTGGGATTATCTTAGGGACCCAGGAAGCGTCTTCGGGCCAGGTGTCTATTCAAAAGGGATTGAAGATAGGCTATATGGCTCAGGAAGCGAAATATGCTTCGGATCGCACGGTGTTGGAAGAAGTGTCCTCTGGCGACGATGAGATCCGGGCTTTACTAGCGGAGAAACACAAATTGGAAGATGATAATAAGGCCGATAGTCCGCGTTACGGGGATATCTTGGAATTGCTTGAGAAAAAAGGGATCTATGAATTAGAACACAAGGCGGAAAAGATCTTAAGCGGGCTTGGTTTCAAAGAAGTGGAATTTCATAAGCCGATCGCTCAATTATCCGGCGGCTGGCAAATGCGCACACAGCTGGCGAAATTACTGACCTATCAATACGACTTGATCTTGCTTGATGAGCCGACTAACTATCTGGACTTGGAAGCCACCATTTGGCTTAAAGGTTATTTGTCACAATACGACGGGACATTCATCATTATTTCGCACGATAAGATATTCTTAAACGATGTCACCAATTATACGATCATTTTGGAAGATGCCAAGATGACCAAGATCAAAGGTAATTATGAGGAATATGAGGCGGCCAAGATCGTCCGTTTACGCACCATGGAAAAGCAGCAAAAAGTCCTGGATCAAAAACGTCAGCAATTAGAACGTTTTACCGAACGCTTTCACGCTCAGCCGAACCGCGCTTCAGCGGTGCGCAACAAACGCAAGATGCTGGAACGCATGGAAGATTATGATATTCCCCATGAAAAACACTCGATCAGGGATTTTGATTTTCCTCCGACGATAGAGAGCGGATATACGGTGTTGACGCTTGATCATGTCAGCAAATCATATCCGGATAAGCCCATTTACAAGGACCTTGATTTTGAGATCACCAAAGGACAGAAATTATGTTTGGTCGGCCCTAACGGTGCCGGTAAATCCACCTTGCTCAAGATCATCGCGGGTGTCCTGCCGTTCGATAGCGGTACGCGTAAATTAGGGCATCAGGTGGAATTGGGTTATTTTTCTCAGACACGTCTGGATGTGCTTAATCCTAATCGTACGGCTTTAGAGGAGCTGTTGTCGGCGACGACGCGCAGTGTCCCGCAAGCGCAGGCGCGCACCTTGCTTGGGGTGTTTAACTTTCGGGGCGATGATGTGTTCAAGCCTGTGAATGTGCTCTCCGGCGGCGAGAAAAGCCGTTTGATCTTAGCTAAACTATTGGTCAATCCGCCTAATTTCATTTGCCTGGATGAGCCGACGACCCACTTGGATATCGACGGGGTAGAAGCGTTGACGCAGTGTTTTAAGCATTATAACGGCACCTTATGTTTTATCAGCCATGACCTGTTCTTTGTGAAAGAAGTAGCAGATCATATCGTGGAAGTCACTCCCGGGAATTTAAAGAATTATCACGGCAATTTAGATTATTATCTTGAAAAGAAAGCAGGTATCGCCGCGGTGCATTCCAGCAATGAGGCCGCAGCAAAGGCCCTGGCAGCGGCTGGAAATATTCAGCGCGCTAAACAAAAAGATGATCTGCCGTCCCATTTGAAGGAAGCGCAGGAAAAACATAAACAAGCCATGCGGCGTTTGGAAGAGATCAAGAAGGAAACAAAAGCGCTGGAAAAAGAACAACAGGAATTAGAGACAGAAAGTTATGTCAAATCGCGTTCTTTAAGCGATACGTTCGGCCGTGATCAGCACATGAAGAAAGAATACGGGCAGCGGATCAAGGAGATACAGTCGCGCCAGCGGGATATCGCGGTGACGCTGGATCGTTTACAAGAGGAAAAACAAAGGATCAGCAAATGAGAGCCATGTTGGCTGTCCTGTTTTTGATCTGTTGCGGCTGCACCCAGGTGCAAATGCTCCCCTATTTGGACCAAGTCATGGTGTTGAAAGATTTTGGCGAAGATAAAAAATCTCAGGATGAGTTGATCAAAAAGATCGATGCCGGTTTTGACCGGCTGCTAAAAGCAATCGCCGACGGCAAAATGGATAAGTATAAAACGCAGCGCGATGTGATCAACGCGTTCGGACCGCCCATCATATCCGAACCGGAGGTGGTCGATGGGAAGATCTATACCCAAGCCTTGTACCGATACGCCATTCAAAGTAAAAGTCCCGATAAAGTGCATATCTTTTATGATAAAGACGGCCGTGTGGCTCAATGGGAGAGTTTGCCATGATCTGGATCCTAGTCGGGGTTATTGTTGTCCTTTTAGCCGTGGCTTTGGCGTGGATGAAGGTTATGCAGTATAAGGCCATTGCGGAAATAGATGCGCGAAAGTCCGCGATCGATCAAACGGTCAAGGGTTTGACCGACCAGTTGGAAAAGTATCAGGACTTATTGCGTCAGATCGAAGAGGACCGCAACCGTAAGTACGGTAATTTAGAATCGGAATTAAAGAACACGTCCAGTGCCACGCTGCGCCTGCAGGAAAGCACTAATCGTTTAAATAACATCTTAGGTAATGTTAAATTACGCGGTCAATGGGGTGAACGCATGGCTGAGGATATCATCCAGTATGCGGGGCTGATCGAAGGGGTCAATTATACAAAACAGCAGGTCAATACATCCTTAACAAAACCTGACTTTACATTTTTATTGCCCAACGATCACAAGATCAATATGGACGTTAAATTCCCGCTGGATAATTATCTGCATATGGTCAATGCGCAAGTGCCTGAGCAGGCGGAGATGTACCAGAAAGAATTCATTCGCAATGTCAAGGAACG
>JANNCL010000081.1:0-14973 GCA_031386565.1 Candidatus Omnitrophota bacterium | reverse complement strand
GGTCTGTCCTTAAGATAAGCCGGTCTGCGCCAAAATATTGAACGGCAATTTCCCTGGATCCCTGCGTAACGATCGCAGCCGTTTCTGTCATTTTTTGATATTTCAGACGGATCTGGCCCAAACGATCCTCTCCTACTAAAGCAGTATTACGAAAAGAGCCCAGCGTATCGCTAATGGAAGACCAGTCGGTCAAGACAGGATTGATGCCCGCAACCTCATCATATAAGAGCAGCCGCGGCTTGATATACGCGCCTAACACCGAACGATTCATATTCTGATGCATATCCTGAAACTCTTTCGAAGAATAGAACGGCTGATTCAAATAACGCTGCGGGCTTTGATCTTTTAACAGCTCGCCTAAACTATTAGTATCGGGCAGAGTAAATCGCATATAGGGCCGGTCATAAAGGCTTTCTATAACACCGCCCGGTATATTGCGCCGCATATGTCCGAAAACCTCCATGGATTGTGCCGCCATCCCCAACAACAAGATCCCGAACAGCAAGCGGTGCATGCGCGGGTCTTTCCTAAAAGGCAAGAATATAAAAAATATAAAGCTTAACGCGATCGCACCATAAGTTGTGCCGATCACCACGCGGATCTCTTGAGAGCCAAAGAAGATAAGCGCCGCAGCATGAACCACGACCGCATAAGCCCAATACAGCACACGGGCCTTCGTGCTTTTAAAGTCAAACTTCAACAAACCGTCAAATATTTCTCCGGCAAAAAATACCATTGCCGGCAGCGCGCCAAGCCACAAGAAGAACTGCAGATTCCTGAAATATTTAAAAAAGAAAATGTGCCGATACAGGAAAGAATGCACCGGGCTGGCATCCGCCACCCCGATGAGATAAATAAGAAAACCCCAACAGAAGAAAAATACCATCCGCCGATTAATGCCCACAAAAACACCCATCACCAGCATCATAAAAACAAACACCGGCACATAAAAATCTCCCGGCCTTACCTGGTCTAATTCAAAGAACATCCTGTCAGCGATCTTGGGCGCGATAATGCCGCCCTCATTGACGACATTAATGTGCAAAGCCGCCGCATTGGCCGAATCCGCACCGGAATGGCGATAGACAACCGCCATTTCCCCCTTAGCCGATTGTTGATACCACATCACCCCAGGGACCATACCCACAACAATTAATAACAGAGCAACGATGGCAAATTTCTTATGCGCCGCACAAAATCGCCAACAGCCCCAAAGTTCTACAAGATACACTCTCTTGAGAACAAGAATAAACGAGGCCATCCCGCAAAGGATGACCGTCAGAAAATAATAAGGGATATAGGTGATGCTGATGATCATCAAACAAAAAACGGACCCCAATAAAGCACCGTGGGAAGGTTTTTTAAGAAAAGACCATAAAAAGAATACGAACCATATTTGCGGGACTAAGATCAATAATAAATACGATTGGAAAGCCAGCGCGCCCAAGGACGAGAAAACAACACAAAACACCACAAAAACAGACGTGTAGGTGCTTTGGAATAACCGTTTGGCCAGGCAATAAAATCCCGCAACCCCTAAAAAGAAATACGCGGCCAGAAAGATGCGGTACGCGATCAAAAAACCGATCCCGCATGATTTCAGCAAAATGATCAATAAATACGCGGGGTTGAATTCACCGATGCGGCGCAAATAAAACTCATTGTCCGTCCCAAAATCCCTGACCGGGTCCCAAAGAGGATAAACACCCGCGGCAATATTGTCCAAATAATATCGCACGTGCTCATAGTACGGCTGTGCATCATCAATGATCTTTTGCTGTCCGCTTATAAAAGAATAGAATGCAAATGCCCATAAGGCCAGCGCAACAAATATAAGCGCCGTTCGGTCTATCTGCCCAGCCTTGCCGTTGTCAACGGACATTATTTTGCTTGTTCTTGCTTAGTTTCTGGTTTGTCGATCTGCGCTCCGACCACCGCACCGCCGCCGGCACCCGCCGCACCGCCGATCAAAGCACCTTCCACCGGATGACCGCTTTGATACCCGATGATACCACCAAGGGTCGCCCCGAGAACTCCACCAATACCGGCCCCTTCGGCCACGCGCGTTTTATTTTCCGCGCATCCTGCGGCAACTAATAAGAAAACACCAAGAACGAGAACATAACTTGTTTTACGCATAACATCTCCTATCTTTTATTGGACAAAAAACATATTTTCTCAAACCCCAATATATATCACATTTTTATCTTTGTTTTATAAATTTTATATTTAAAATAGTCTTATGAAAATTCTTTCTTTCAACGAGACCTCCATTTTAAGGAAATTCCTCATCTTCTTCCTGTTGGTCTCGATCGTCCCCCTGGTCGTTCTTTTCTACATATATTTTCAGATACAACAATATCATGAGCTGCAGATATCCCCTGAGGATATCACCGCTATCTTGCTGTGGGTTATCTTAGGGATCGTTTGCGGATATTGGGCCATGCGCAAGACCATTTTGGGATTCATCGAGACCGCGCGCGCCGGTCAGCAGGCCATTGCCTCGTCCCTTTCTAATCTAGAAGGCTCCGCAAAACAATTAGAAACGAATGAAACGGCCCAATTGAACCAAACTTTTCGGGCGATCACCTCCCGGCTTGAAGAAGACCGCCGCAACCTGGAGGCCGCCAAAAAAACACTACACTCCGTCCTGACCAAGATCAGTGTTGGCCTGGCCTCGAACCAGAATATCAATGGGTTCATGCACTTGATCGTTGAAACAGCCACCGAAGCCTTGGACGGAAAGATCGGCCTGGCCCTTTTACTTAACAAGGACTCTGACCAGCTGCAGATCAAAACCATTGTAGGCAATGAAACTATCGGCATTCAAGGACTCTTGTTCTCAAAAGAAGATTCTGCTTTCTCCTCAGTATTAAAACATAAAAAATCAATTTTGATCACCTCTCTTAATGAGTTCAAAGATGCCTCGCGGACAGCCTTGGAACATTTTGAATTCCCCATCATTTGCGCCCCGCTTTTGGTCAATGACACCGTACTTGGCGTTTTAGCCGTTTGCGGGAAAAGAACGCCGGGGAATTTTAATGAAGATGACCTTTCTTTGCTTTATAACATGGCCCTGCAAGCGGGCGTTGCCCTCAATAATGATGAATTAAAGAGCCTCGCGAATATTGACCCCTTGACGAACATCTTCAATTACCGCCACATGGTTGCAGTGCTGGATTATGAGACCATGCGCTTAAAACGCTATCCCGGGAATTTAAGCATGATCATCTTTGATGTGGACGGGTTTAAAAAATATAACGACGAATATGGCCATCCTGAAGGCGACATCCTGCTCAATACCTTAACGCAGGCCATCAGCAAAAAGCTGCGATTTTCCGATGTTTTTTGCCGTTACGGCGGGGATGAATTCGCAGTGATCCTGCCTCAGACCGCATTACCCGGAGCGCTCATTGTTGCTAATAAAATAAAGGAAACCGCAGATACGCTCGCGCTAAAACATAAAGTTACCTTAAGCATCGGCGGAGCCGAATGGATACACCCCATGACACGCCACGATCTCTTGGTCAAAGCCGACAAAGCCCTTTACCGGGCCAAGGAACAAGGCAAAGATAAGGTCCTGTTGATCTAACCCCTATTTGATCGGACACCCCATGAATGTAGCCATCTATAGCAGCAAACCCTATGATAAGATGTTTTTTGATGACGCCAATAAAGCGCATCATCATCTGGTATTCTTTGAACCTCCCTTAAATGCCGATACGGCAAAACTCGCGTCCGGCTTTGAAGTTGTATGCGTTTTTGTTAACGACCACCTTGACCGCAAGACCCTGGAAGCGCTGGCTTTGCTTGGCGTAAAAATGATCGCCTTGCGCTGCGCGGGTTATAATAATATCGACCTGCATGCCGCCGCCGCTTTGAATCTTACCATCGCCCGCGTCCCCGCATATTCTCCTCACGGCGTCGCTGAACATGCCGTTGCCCTTATTCTGGCGCTTAACCGCAAGATATGCCGTGCGAATACACGAGTGCACGACGGTAATTTTGCCCTTGAAGGTTTGCTGGGATTTGAATTACATGGTAAAACGATCGGGATAATGGGCACAGGTAAGATCGGACAGATCTTTGCCGGCATCATGAAAGGCTTTGGCTGCAACATACTAGCCTTTGACGCGCACATCAATCCTGCAGTGCAGGCATTGGGCGCTCAATATGTTCCAAAAGAAGACCTTTTTGCTCAAAGCGACATTATTTCCCTGCACCTGCCCTTATTGCCTGAAACAAAGCATTGCATCAATAAACAAAGCTTAGCGCTCATGAAAGATAATGTGATGATCATCAACACCAGTCGCGGCGGATTGATCCAGTCCTCTTGTTTGATCGCAGGGCTTAAAACCCACAAGATCGGCTATCTTGGATTAGATGTTTATGAGGAAGAAGACGGCATGTTCTTTGAGGATCTATCCGGGAAGGTTATTGCCGACGACACATTCGCCAGACTTTTGTCGTTCCCTAATGTCATCATTACCGGGCACCAGGCATTCTTTACTCAAAATGCCCTTGTTAATATCGCAGGGACGACGATGGCGAACATAACGCGCTTTATAGACAACGCTATTGATCCGGCAAATATCGTTTCAGCTCCTTAATGGCTTTATCCCGGATTTTGCAATTGAAGCCTGCCTACCGTCGAAGGCGATCGCACTATTTGTCGCATACAACGGTTTGTTCGCTTGTCTGGATAACCGCTCATATTGCAACAAGTTGCAACAATCGCCCCTACGGGCGCATTTTGCCTTTGCAAAATGCGGGTTTATCCTGAGGATTTATCGCTAATACCGCATCACAATCTGCCCGCGCGGCCATCATATCCTTTTTCGCATAATACGCCCTCGCGCGATTGCGCAACGCCGCCACATAATACGGATTATTCAATAATAAGGCATTAACAGCATTGGCGTGTGCTAATTGCGTATCATTCAATTGCGGGAATTGAGCGGCCAGGTCTGAGACATAGGCTCCGCTATTTTTCTGCATCGCCAGTGAGTCATCCAGGATCGCAAGATCATATTGCCCCCGTTTTTCATAACCGAGACCCCTGTTAATATACCCCAACGGATCTTGAGGGGCATGCCTGATCGCATGCTTCCACAAAGTAGTGTCATTCTTCCAAACCAGCATTTGACAGGACGCTCTCCACCCCAAGAATATGACGATCAACACCAGAACGAATGGCATGATCTTTCTCGCGGAACCCTTTAAGGACTTTTGTGCCAAATATCCCAACCAAAGGCAAAAACCCGCGCTTGGTAGATACATGAAACGATCTGCCACCTGGCTTAAATTAGCCACATTCTGAACGCTTAAGACATTGGTGGTCCGAAACAAAAAGAATATCGAACAAAAATAATAAAGCCAGGCGAACAAGAACCATCGCGAATGCCGGTAACGGATAATGCTATAAATGAAAACAGCCCCCAGTAAAAGCGACCCCATATAAGCGGGGTGACCTAACACAACAGGCTCGGCTAATGCATAATGCGGTAGGAATACATCAGGAAAAAAGAATTTCTTTATATAAAAAACAAAAGAGAAAACCCACAATAGAACTTTGCTTAAAGGATCGCCTGCAGTGCTTCCTAAAGACCAGAAAGAACATAAGGCAAGGGGGATAATGTACAAACAATACACCGCTTTTTCTTTTATCCTGGCGCCCCAGGACAAGGGCCGCATTAAGAACCAGTCCAACAACAACATGATTAGCGGCAAACTCAACGCCATTGGCTTGGCTAACATGCCGCAAAGACCGAAGAAGACAGATAAATAGAACCACTTCTTTTTAGATGTCTTAACAAAAGCAACATATTGCAACAGCGCCAGCAAATAAAATGCCGCGTAAAGAACATCTTTGCGCTCGCTGATCCACGCCACGGATTCCACATGCATAGGATGAACAGCGAACAAAACCGCACTAAAAAATGCCCCCGGCACCGATAGCCCGATCTTTACCGCCAGCCAGAAAAGGAGCAAGCAAACAAACAGATGCAGAAGAACATTGTTCAAATGATAAAAGAACGGGGACGCGCCGAACAGCTTTGCTTCCACCGCGAATGACAATATCGTCAAAGGGGAATACACTTGATTCACGGCGGATAAAAAAATATGCTGCAGATCTATTGGAGCTTCCCGAACAACGAGAGGATTGTTAGTAACATAGGCCGCATCATCCCAGGTATAAACGAAATCAAGCTCCAGGGACGGCCAATATAGCACCAGCGCTATCACAGCGATCGCGCACATTGCTGTCAAGTTCTTTACCATATGATGGTCATGCTATCTCAATCCTCACATCACAACAACTTTTATTTGCTTCTTATCCTTATTGGGTATAATATCAACACCTTACAACCTTTTGACCATGAATAATACTACCGAACATAGCAACAAAGACATGCGCGCGATCGCTCTGAACCTGGGATCCGTTATTCAGGGCAAGGAAGACAAGATCGAGCTTTTCGTCCTTGCTTTGGTCGCCGGCGGACATATCCTGATCGAAGACATCCCCGGTGTCGGTAAAACCACGCTGGCACGCGCCCTGGCCAAAACCATTGACGGAAATTTCTCCCGGATCCAGTTCACCCCCGACCTGCTGCCGAGCGATATCACCGGCATCAATATGTATCAACCGGCTACGGGTGAATTTATCTTTAAAAAAGGACCGATCTTTGCCAACATCATCTTAGGTGATGAGATCAACCGCGCCTCTGCGCGCACGCAATCAGCTTTACTTGAAGCCATGAGCGATGAACATGTCACGATCGACGGAAAAACATTGGAACTGCCCAAACCATTCATTGTCCTTGCGACCCAGAACCCTATCGAATATCACGGCACGTATCCTCTGCCGGAAGCACAACTTGACCGCTTTATGCTGCAGGTCGATCTTGGTTATCCTCCATTAGAAATTGAGCGCTCCCTTGTCATTAATCGTACCAGCGTGGACCCCGTAAGTTCTCTTAAGACGATCGTTACACTAGACACGCTCAACTCCCTACGCGCGGCTGTTGACGGAGTCGCCATGGAAAGCTCGGTCAGTGATTATTTATTGCAGATCGTCACGGCCACCCGCCGCCACGCCAATATACAACTAGGTGTGAGCACGCGCGGGACTTTGCTATACGCACGGATCGCGCGGGCGCGGGCGCTTTTTGAGGGACGCGATCATGTCATCCCGGAAGATGTCAAAACGTTAGCTGTCCCGGCCCTGGCACACCGCATTTTGCTTAGCAACAATGCTCAATATTTAGGCAGCGCTGCCGCACATATATTGGAAGAAATCCTCGCTTCGATTCCCGTCCCCCGCTGATGCCTCGCCCCGAATGGTCATTTTTCATGCTGCCCGAAGACCACAAAGAGGTCAAATGGACGCAGTCTTACTTACAGGCTAAATTCACCGTGTGGGGACAGATCATTTTTGGCATGACCTTTGTCGGCATGGCCGTATCTTCAGTAGGAACTCAAACCTGCGCCTACTTTTTTGTCGCTTTAGTATGGGCTTTATTTTTCACGTCACTCCTATTGTCATGGTTCTTTAAACCAACGATAACCCTGTCCCAATACTTACCGCCGACACCGACCGCAGGCGGCGTTTGTTTGTGCCGCGTAATCGTAAGCAATACCGGCCGCAGGCCTTTGCGCAATGTTGAGATCTTTTATCATAAACTCCCTTACGGTTTATATGCCCTTCCTGATCATCCTAAACATCATGCCTTTATCGATTGGCTCGACCCGGGCAAAAAGACCACACTAACGATGGCCCTGCGCATCCCTCGCCGAGGTTCTTTTATCATTGAACCGCTGCTTGCGGGTACTAGCTTCCCCAGCGGATTAATGCGTTCACTTAAACGCGCGACCGAACGAACACCGTTCATTGTTTTGCCAAAACTTTTGCACCTCAACGTCCCCTTGCTCCCTTTAAAACAACAGTTGCGGACAGGGGGCAGCAACACCAACTCTACCTTCGGTAGTTCCAATGAATTCTTAAGCACCCGGGAATACCGCGACGGTGACCGGCCGCGCGACATTCATTGGAACTCCTCAGCAAAAGCCGGTAAACTGATCGTCAAGGAATACATCAATGAGAATTTTATCCAAATGGGGCTTTTTTTAGACACGGAACTTAAACGATTTGAGAAACACCTCTGTTTTGAAACGCGCATCGCGTTATGCGCCGGCGTCGCCGAAGATCTTCACAAGAACAACTATTGTGTGAACCTCTTTCTAAGCGACCCCCTCTCCCCCGCCGTTCAAGTCCAGGGCAACAAGGACGGGTTTGGTCATTTTTTAAAAATACTATCCTCGGTCGAAGGCCGGGAACATGTTGATCTGGCGCAACCCTTAGGAGCGATCAACAAACAGTCCGCCGGCTTGTCTGAGTTGATCCTCTTTCTAAAAGATTGGGATGCGCCCCGCTCCGCTTTTGTCAGAACATTGCGGCTATCCAATATTCCAACAAGGATCCTGATCATTCGGGATAAACCTTTAACGCTACCGGTCAATGATCCGCAGGTCAGTGTATACACACCCCAACAACTGGGCTTCAATTTATGATCCGGTCTTATATCAACATCCTGATAATGCTCTTTTTTTCCTGGAGTGTTTATGCGGTGTGTCAAGGAGACGCGCTGCTGCCATTGACGGCGGGCATGGTGATCATTGTCAGCATTCTGGCCCGTTTACGGTCAACCGACCGATTCACTACTTTTGAGAAGATCCCCCTCTCGGTCGTGATCATCCTTTCTTATTTAGCAGGGATGTTCTGGCGCATTTTCGTCCCGGCGCCGGAGAATGCGAACTCCCCTTTCCTGGACTTTACATCGACACTGCAGTCGGCTTCAATATTTTTCGGGACACTGATCGCCTTACGGCCATTCACACAAAAGAACATCTATCGCTTAACGTTCTGCGCATGGCTGACTGTTCCCATATCCATGAACGTCCCTTTCTCTGAAAATATGCTATTCACTTTTGCCGCTTTTGCGTTTGTTTCCCTATCGATAGTGATCATCAATACCATGAACAGACCATCGGAAAAGAAACACCTGTTCACCTATGCAAAAGACTACATCCTTTTCGCCATTTTGCTGACCACCTTGACGACCATTCTATTTCTTGGGATCGCCTGGTCGATCGTGGTCAGAGAACAGGCCTTTTTTGGCCTGATGGGTAACTATATTATGCCCCGCCATTACACCAATTTCCTGAACATCAGCCCCACGCTCAATCTGATCAACCCCGGCGTCAGCGCTTTTGACCGGCGCCCGGTGACCGAGGTCAGCTTGCCCAAGGGCCGCAATGCTTATTTAAAAATGCAGGTTTTCGACGAATATCACAACGGGACCTGGACAGAACCCAAGACCATCACCAAAACCATTTTACCTGTTGCGTTATCGCCTGATCAGCCCATCGGTAAGATCATGATGTTCGTGCCTCTAAAGGACCTTGTCCCCGCTCCCGGCGGGATCACCGCCGTACGATCAATCCACTATTTACGCAGTCAGGATGAGATCATTTACGCGGATGGTCCGCAAAACACCCGGATTCTCGAATTCTCCCTATCATCCCAGAGCGATCCTGTTTTTCTTTCTCCCGATCAATACCGGAAATATACCGCCTTGCCCCCCTTGATCGCCGATGATCTGCGCAAAATAGCGCGATCGATCACCCAAGACGATGGCAATGCATTAAGTAAAGCCTCGCAAATGGTCGCATATTTCCATCATCATTTCACCTATTCACTGGATGTCAGTTTCACAGCAGACAATAAAGGCTTGATCAAAATGCTCAACGAGCAACGCCCCGCGTATTGCACCTACTTTGCCAGCGCCTTAACATTGCTGCTGCGCGCCCAGGGGATACCGGCACGCGTGGCCGCGGGTTTCCTGACAACAGAACAAACCAATGTGAAGGACAATACCTTCCTGGCGCGTGTTAATAATGCTCATGCCTGGACGGAAGCCCTCCTCCCCTCCTATGATATAGAACACGGGCAGACCACAATGCATTGGCAAACTTTCGATGCCACTCCGCCGGCTTTCAATAATGCGCTTAACAAACACAGCGCCGCTTATTATCTGGAAAGAATATTAGAACATCTATGGCTTGGCATATTGCGATTTAAAGCAACCCTTGAGAATATGGACAAGGACTTGCTGCGGGTTTACGTGATCCTGCTCTTGTTGGGAGCGATGGTCTTTATCAACCGTCAACGCATCATTCCTGCTCTTAAAGGATGGCTGCACGCTCAACGCAGAACCAAAAAAATCTCCCATGAAGCTCCGGACTATTTAAAAACGCTTTATGGCCGCTATGAACATTATCTCAAGGAAGCGTTTGGTGAGGTCAGACAATCGGCCGATACGGACACCGACGTAATCACGCGGATCAAGCAAAGCGGCAAAACCGATAAGGCAACTATCGCACATATCGAAACATTCATCAACGCATTCCATGCCGCACGTTTTGGTACAGGATCCATCGAGCAACTAAATAGCATTCTTAAAGAATTAGAATTAACCACCCCTTGATCATGGAACAGACCTCTCCCGGAGTCTCAGAAAATATCTTTCTACGGTTGCCGTTGACAATGCCCCGCAACAAATACTTAGAACAACATACATTACAATGATCTTCCAGTCCTGTTGAGCTGATCTCATTCCCGGCAAAAATGGAAATATCAAGATATAGTGCCATAAATAGATCCCGTACGAGTTCCGTCCAATCCATCTTAATGTACCGATATTGCCCAGGTCCAGGATCGGTCTGAAGCCGCACAGCGCCGCGGCCAAGATCATGCCCGAGGAAAGATACGCAATGGTAAAATGAAACCACTCCTTTTCCTGAAATCCATTCAAGAAAAGATAAAGAAATCCGAAGAACGCTCCGATGATAAGAACATGGCCATAGAACTTTTTTCTTTCCTGTACAACCAGCCAATCTTGTGCAAAACGCAAAAAACAGCCAAAAATAAGTGCGTCGAATCTAAAATGTGTCTTTTGAATCGTGAAATGATCGAACCATCCCGGATTCTTATAACACCATATTCTGATCAAATTCCCAAGAATCAATAAAAAAACCAGCGAAAATATGATGACCCTTAATCTTTCCGCCCTGGTCCGGCAAAGCGCCCCCACCAACAAAAGAACCAGCGGATATATAAGATAAAAATGCTCCTCGATCGCGATCGACCACAAATGCTCAAGAATGGGGATCGGCGGAAGAATATAATTCTGCGTCATGGTCAAGTAAGCTATAAGGCGGGAATAGTTGATCGGAACATGCGGAAAGAACAGTCCCAATATCCCCATCGCACAAAGGATCACAAAAAGATAATGCGGAACGATCTTAAAGAACCTTCTTGCATAAAACCGCTTCACGCCCACGGCCCCCTGCAAGAAACCTTCTTTTAAAATACCCGTGATCAAAAAACCACTGGTAACAAAGAATACATCGACGCCTAGAAATCCTAATTGCGAGAATCTACAGGCTATGTGTGACAGGGCATTTGTATCAAAAGCCTTTAAATGAAAGAAGTTGTACGCATGATGTACTATGACCCAAAGGATGGCGATAGCACGTAACGCATCGAGAAATGGATAACGTTCATTACGATCGATATTATTTCAGCCCTTTTTGTAAAGCTTCCTCGAACAATGCAACGCCCAGATCGATCTCTTCGTTCGTAATATATAACGACGGAGCCAGCGTGAAAACGTTCTTATAATAACCGCCCACATCCAGGATAAGTCCCCGTTCCTTACCGCCGGCCGTTAACTTTCCGGCCAAGCCGATATTCATGATGTCATCCGTTAACTTGCGATTGGGTGTAAAACCATCTTTCTCGCATATTTCGATGCGTAGGGCCAGGCCCAGACCGTCAACTTCCCCGATCTGTGGATATTTCTTCTGCAATTCCTTTAAACGCTTGATGAAATAGGCGCCCTTCTTGGGGACTTCCACGTCAAAATTAGAATCCGCGATCAGGTCCATGACCGCTAACCCTGCGGCGGTGCCCAGCGGATTAGATGAGAACGTTGAATGGGTCATGCCCGGAGGAAAAACCTCGGGAGAAATAAGCTCTTCTTTCGCCCAGATGCCTGAGATAGGATTCAGGCCATTGGTCAATGCCTTACCGAAAACGATGATGTCCGGCACCACATCGAAATGTTCAATGGACCACAATTTCCCCGTGCGATAAAACCCCATTTGTATCTCATCGGCCACGAACAGGATATTATGTTTATCGAGCGTTTTCTTGAGCGCTTTGAAATAATTGGCCGGAGGGATGATATAACCGCCCGTTGCCTGCACCGGCTCGACAAAAAAAGCCCCATACTCACAATTATTATTCTTAGGGTTCAGCACGGAATAGTATTCCGATTCGAATAATTTCTCAAATCTTTTTAAACAGGACAGGTCGCAGCAGGTATCTTTGTCTTTACCCTCGGGGCAACGGAACTTATAGGGGTAAGGCACGAAATGGGCGCGGTCCGAAAAATGACCATAGTGCTCACGGTACCGATAACTCGAGGTGATCGCGGTCGCCGCGAGCGTTCGACCATGATAGCTGCCCATGAATGAAAAGACCGCGTTCTTGCCTGTATGATTACGCACCACTTTGATCGCATCCTCGACCGCTTGCGCACCGCCAACGTTAAAATGCACCCGGCCCTTGACCCCGAACCTTTTTTCCATATCACCGGCGATCCTTGCCGCTAACTGAATCTTTTCCTCATGCAAATACTGGCAGGCAAGCTGCGGAAGCGTGTCGATCTGCTTTTTCAGCACATCATTTAAACGCTTGTTCTTATACCCGAAATTGGCCGCAGAATACCACATTTGCAGATCCAAATATTCTTTTCCCGCGGAATCATAAAGATAGGACCCTTCCGCGCCGCGGAAAATATTCAGCTCCTTGGCATAATGAACAGTGTCCCCCCAGGAACAATACTTTGCTTCCAGCTCGAGCAGCTCTTTATCATTAAGTTTATTTTTCACGATCGACCGCCTCCTTAAAATTTTGGTACACGTCGCCTAAATTCTTATATGGCAAACAGGGCGTTCCTGTTTCTTTCAAATGCTGCAATAAACTGTCTTTGGCAAAAACAATGTCGGAAACACTGGCCGGACAAAAATCTGAACGCCCGTCCCCCACATAAACGATCAACTTGTCTTCCATCTTATCCCGCGTTAAATGAATTTTTTTGCAATGCGCGCACGAGGGACAGAACGGGTTATCATACGGAAAAGACGGGATCAAGCGGTCCTTATAAAACCTTAACGTATTCGCGTATACTTTCACATCCTTGATGCCCTGATGTCCCAATATCGTCTCAATGATCGGTGTAAAATTATCACTCAAGATAACAGGGCGTATGCCCTCTTTGTTGAGCAAGGAAAAAAGTTTATAACAATGACTGTCAAGCTGCACGCCGGCTAAATACGCATCAAGTTCTTTCTTGGTGACACGCACGCCTTTTAATTGCCCCGCCAGGCATTCTTTGGTCCCGATCGTTTCATTGACCCACGCTTTTTCCAATGCCTTCCAATGATCGTTGATCGCAAACTTCTTGATGATATCATCAAGGACGTCGGATGTTGTCAGCGTATTGTCGAAATCAAGGAACACGTGGCAATTGGCCACGGCAATATTTTTCTTAGATCGATGCAAAGAATTTCTCCACCCGGGCGGCGACCTCACCCCGCTCCTGGTCAGCGGTGATCACATGATACGAATTATACAGCAACACGATCTCTTTTTGTGATGACTTGACCCTGTCATAAATGAACTGTGCATTCTTAACACTGGTCATATCGTCCTGCTCTGCCTGTATCAACTGCAGCGGTGTCGCGATATTCGAAAGTCTCCGCGTTAAGTGCTCCCGCAATTTCTCTAACTGATACAACAAACTGACCGGAAAAAAGGGATAGCCAAACTGGGCCACGCCGCTCATGTCCGCTAGATCAGCCTTTTGATAATACTCATCAACCCGGCGCTGTATTGCCTTGTTCTTGATGCCATACGGCGGACTTTCTTTAAAGAATAACCAATATTTCAACGGCGTATAATATGCCACGGGCAATAAAAAACGGTACCACGGCGTATTCCACCCATCATAAAAAAGCGTTGGGGACAAACAACTGACCGCGGCAACTTTGCCTTTAAATTCTTCCGCTAACAATAACCCGAGCAACCCTCCCATGGACAATCCGGAAACATAAACACGCCGATGCTTCTGGCTTAACTCCATGAAAGTAGCGCGCACCGTATTATAAAGATCCTGCCACTTCGTATATTTTAAGATCCAGATCGGTGAGCCGTGATTCGCTAAACGCGGACAGTGCACGGTGTAACCCTTCTTATTCAAAAAATTCGCCAAATACATCATCTCATTAGGCGTTCCCGTCATGCCGTGTATTAAGATCACCGCATCCCCATTGGTCCCTTCCAAACGCAGCCCTTTATCCAGCGCCTCGGAGGCAGGAGGGCCCTGGAACTTTTCTTTAATGTGTAAAGCGAACGCGACCGACATCTTGATTCCTTTTATAGCATGTCTCTTATAAAAGTATTCATTATAATCTTTTCTGATTAGAAAAAGATGAGTAGAAGATTATATTTTTCTAATAGAATCCAAAAGGAAAAATTGCCTCGCATGGACTCGAACCATGACAAACAGATCCAGAATCTGTTGTCCTACCGATTAGACGACAAGGCAGTGTTAAATATGACAAAAATGCAGCCGTGCGACGCGAAACGTTGGAGTGGCCCATGGCTGTAAATCTATTGAAATGTTGTGCGCAAACGGGCGATGGTCTTGGGCTTCCCTAAGATCGCCATTGTTTCAAACAGTCCCGGACCGACCGCCTTTCCGGTTAATGCGCCACGAACCGGATGCACCAGATCGCCGGCCTTGATCCCTAGCGCTGCCACCACCTGGCGAAAAACTTCTTCCG
>JANNCL010000017.1:0-1506 GCA_031386565.1 Candidatus Omnitrophota bacterium | reverse complement strand
TTAGGAATACTCAATTTCTTAGCAACCGCGGAAATGATCCTATCATTGGCCTGATGCGGTACGACCATATCAACATCATTCTTTGTAAGCCCTGCTTTAGCTAGAACTTGATCAACAGCATCTGCCATGGAATTAACCGCCATCTTAAATAACTCTTGTCCCTGCATGACAACATAGGGCAATTTCATGACCTGCTCTTGTTGCGGTGCAAAAGGACTCCTAGAATTATCAGCAACGACTTTCATCAGTTCCCCCTGTTCTCCATAAGACAGCATGTAATCAGCGATAATGCCGGCTTCTTTTACGGGAGCGATCACTGCAGCTCCAGCACCATCACCAAAAAGAACACAGGTAGAACGGTCTTTCCAATCGATCAATGTCGTTATCTTCTCAGCCGCGATGACCAAGGCATTTTTTGCCATGCCCGACAGAACATACTGCTTTGCTGTCGTTAACGCAAATAAAAACCCGGAGCATGCCGCAGAAATATCAAAAGCAAAAGCTTTATGTGCGCCAATATTCTTTTGTACAATGCATGCAACTGCGGGGAAATTGCTATCGGGACTTATTGTCGCTACAATGATAAGATCAATATCGTCCGCCTTGATTTTAGCATCTTTCAAAGCGTTAACAGCAGCCTTCGTTGCCAGATCGCTGGTCAACTCACCGGGTGCTGCAATATGACGTTCACTAATACCCGTTCTTGCACGGATCCACTCATCCGTAGTATCAACGATCTTTTCTAAGTCAGCATTGGTCAATTTCTTTGCAGGAATGTATATCCCGAGGCCTTTAAAACCGACATGCATCATTATTTGATAGCCTCATTTTTGATCTTGGTAAGAATATCATGTTCAACCTCGCGTATCCCAGCACGGATGGCATGTTTGATTGCCTTGGGTGAAGAACGTCCATGACTTATAAGAACTAAACCATCAACCCCCAATAAAGGCGCTCCGCCATATTCTGAATAATCTATGGATTTCTTGGCTTCACTCAATGAAGATTTTAGAAGTAAAGCTCCCAGAATTGCTATAGGGTTCTTTTTGATCTCTCGTTTCATTAGGGAACCAACAGATTCCATCAGACCTTCGGAAACCTTCAATGCCACATTTCCCACATACCCATCACAGATAACACACCTGGCTTTGCCGGTGAATATCTCATTGGCTTCTATATTCCCTATAAAGTTCGGAACTTTTTCTTCAATTAATTTATATGCTTCCTTTTGAAGGTCCGTGCCTTTTCCTTCTTCTGAACCTATATTTAATAAACCAATAGTTGGTTTTGGATCTTCTAAAACTTCTTGCGCATAAACATAGGCCATTTTTGCATATTGCAATAGATGTTCTGGCTTTGCGGCGGTATTAGCTCCCACATCCAACATAAAAGAAAATTTATTTAATGTAGGAAGGATACATCCAATACCCGGCCTGTCAACGCCGGGGATCATCCCAAGCACGATGGTAGAAGCCGCTACGCATGCACCTGTATTGCCAGCACTGA
>JANNCL010000010.1:0-3596 GCA_031386565.1 Candidatus Omnitrophota bacterium | reverse complement strand
AGAGGTGGCAGAGTGGTCGAATGCGGCGGTCTCGAAAACCGTTATCCGTGGTAACGCGGATCCAGGGTTCAAATCCCTGCCTCTCCGTTTTTATATGTTGGGATTTGAATAGAGCGGTCCCGCAAAATGGGAAGAAAATGTGACGCATAGGAACATTTTCTAGCGACGGGGCTCGCCGCAGGTGCGAAGCACCGTGAGGTGACCAAATCCCTGCCTATTCGCCATTTTTATGATTGGTTTTAACCACATCTTGCTAGGCTATGCGATGTTGGTATCTGCACACCAAGTGTCTAATGCTTTAGAACTAAAAAGCAAAGCAGAATTTCAATCACATTTGACCCCACGCTTAAATTAGACAACTGAAAAAAGCTTTTAATCACAGATATTTACAACAAAGAGACGTTTGCAAGCAATTTCTAAGCAGGAAAAGTGGTTGGGATGGTTTTTTTCTAAGTATCATTTATAACAGGTTATAACAGGTTACCTTGAAAATGGAGTTAGGGCGTGTCATACTTTAATTTATATTCAGATAAAATCGAAATAGGATGGTTTTAAATGGTAAATAAGGTGTCGGTTATTATTCCTGTGTTTAATAATCAAAGGAGGCTATTAAAATGCCTACGATCTCTTTATGGCCAAGAGCAAGTTGATTTTGAAGTGATCGTTATCGATGATGCCTCTGATATTGATCTTTCAGGTGTAGTTAAGTTGTTTCCTTGCAAGTATTTGCGATTACCGGTAAACCATGGGCCTGCATATGCGCGTAATTATGGGGCTAAGCATTCAACGGGAGAGATTATTTTATTTACGGATAGCGATTGTTATGTGATGGAGGACTGGGTGAATGTTTTTTCACAAGAATTAATTAGATCCAGCCAACATACCAATATTGTAGCAATTTGTGGTTTGTTGAAATCGGATCCTGGTTTTATTGCCATGACCAATGTTTATACAGGTTATGCCTATGTTGTGAGTGGACAAAGAAGGTTTCTGGAATATTTAAATACTTCGTGTGTGGCGATCTTTAAGGAAGCATTTGAAAAAGCTGGTGGTTTTGCCGAGGATATGCGTAATGGAGAGGATACGGAATTGGCTTTAAAGCTCATTGAAAATGGCAAGAAAGTCTTGTTTGTGCCATCTATTTGGATTTATCATGATCATGGGGTACACAGGTTCAAGGATATGGTTTACAAACATTTTAGATGGGGTAAAGATATAGGACTTTCACTGATGTCCAAACATCCGTCTAGGTTTAAAAGGGTGTACCCTTTATTGCTCAATCCTGTGATGCATTTTTTATTAATCGTTCCTTTAGCGATTGCTACGACGATTAAAATTATTGTTTATAACATACGATCAGATAAATGGGCTTTCATTTATGCCCCGTTTATCCTGGTGAACAAAGTGTCTTTTCGATGCGGAGTATTTTTAACAGCGTTTCATCTAGGCAGGCAGGTAAAAAGGTGCTAATGGGGTTAATTTTATGAAAATGAGATCCTTTATTCTAATGATGTTTGTCTTGTTATTTAATCCTTCTATAAACATGGTGTTAGGGGCAGAGCCGCAAGATTTATACCAAACGGATTTTGATTATTATCTAGGGCCAGGGGATCAATTGGACATCAAGGTTTGGCGTCACCCAGACTTAGACATGAAAGTGACGGTCCGTCCGGATTGTGGCATTTCCTATCCGATTATCCAGGAAATCCCTGTCTGTGACTTAAGTATTATCGAATTAAGGCATAAGATGACAGAGGGCATACAATCAATTATCAAAGATCCTAATCTAACCATCAACGTGGTGGGATTCCAAAGTCAGAAAATTTTTGTATTAGGGGAAGTGGTTCGCCCAGGTTTATATCCTTTTGAAGGCAGGGTAAGCGTTCTCGATGCTATTAGCAGGGCAGGAGGCTATGATCGGCTCACATCGGCTTTGAAATCTGTAGTCATTATTAGGAAGACATCGGGAAGGCAAGCGAAAGCCATCAAGGTCAATTTGTGGGCGGTCATTAAAGATAGCAATATTAAAGACAACATCAACCTTAAAGCGGGGGATATTGTGTTTGTCCCCAAAAGTTTTATTGCGAAAGTGGATACGTTCATTGATCATTTCTTATCTAAAACGGATCCAGCCTTACAGTATTATCTGGATGTCTTAGATATTACACAGCGGACACCGGTGACAAGGACAAGATGAAAGAAATAAATCAATCGTTAATCATTTTTGCCGTTTTAGCCATATGTGTCGTGGGCAAGTTCTTGTTTTTTCCGACATATCAGGCTGAGGCATTGCTTTTGGTGAATTCGAAGAAAAGCCTCACGTCGATCGATGTCGACAAAGAAGACATAAAATTGCAGCTTTCTTTCATTCGGAATCACATGGAGCTGATGATGAGCGATCCTGTCTTACGCAAGGTTGTTGAGGATTTAAAATTGGCTGATTCGGAAAAGACACCGTTGTTAGGAAAGAAGGAAAAAGGTTTACCCGATAATCAAAGTGAGGAGAAACATATCCGTGATACGATTGAATCCTTGCGCAAGAAAATCAATTTAGAGAATCCGCCCTTTACAAATGTCGTTAAAGTGATCATCAAGTACAAGTCTCCTCTTTGTGCGGATATTGCGAATCATTTGGCAGACAGTTATATCGAACAAAGCATCTCATGGTCGCATAGCGAGATAGACAATGTGCTCAGTTACCTGGATAAAGAAGTGCAAAGGGCAAAAGACAAATTAAACAGGTCTGAGGAGGAGTTACAGAAGTACAAGACCAATCATGAGATTGTCGATTTGTCAGAAGAAGTCAAGACCTACTTGCAGATGATTCCTGAAGAATTCAAGGTCCGTTACCAATATGCCCAAGCGAATCAGTTAAAACTATTAGAATTAAAGAACGCGTTGAATGTGGGAAGGAAAAACTCCCTCTACCAATTAATGCAATATGCCCAGGCCAATCAATTGAAGTCTTTGGAGGTTACGAACACCTTAAACTTGGAAACCAGCAAGTCACTCAACCAATTGATACAAACTACGACGACAAAACTGATCGAACAACAGATTGAATTAATTCATCTGAAAGAATTGTATACGGATGAAAGCCCGCAGGTAAAGAACATGATGCAAAATGTTCAACAACTCAAAGACCTGCTCAAAGGCTATGCTTCTGCAGTCGATCAACAGGGAAAAAATAATCAAAAGCAGATCAATGAAGAAACAGAAAAGTTTAGGAAAGACTTATTGGATATCACGGCGAAGGCCCAGCAAGAAGATAATGATATCAACAAACAAATCACCCAAGAAGCTGAAAAGTTCAAATCATTTGTTGCTGACTTTCAAGTAGACCCTAAATTCCTAGAGCGCTTCAAGGACCTTCCAGAGAAAGAAATGGTGTTGGCTAGGCTTCAACGTGAAGTGAAGATCGATGAGATGTCGTATGCATTCTTGGTCCAGGAGCAAGAGAAAGTGAACCTAGCCAAAGCCAAGACCATAACCCAAGAGTTAAGGGTTGTATCGCGGGCTTTAAATCCCTTAAAACCCAAAGGAAGGTTTAGCGGGTTGATCCTGGGCCTTTTGGTCAGTGGGATGGTAGCGGGGGC
>JANNCL010000337.1:0-3870 GCA_031386565.1 Candidatus Omnitrophota bacterium | reverse complement strand
AGAAGAAACCCAAATTGCGTTTAATGACATGGCGTTCATCGGGGGTGAAAAATGACGGGTTCTTCCATTGTTCAATATCACGTTGCATGGACACTTCGGTGGGCATCCAGTGATTAGCACACGCATCCAGATAATAATGCCAGGCCCATTTGTATTTGATCGGGACCAGTTGGTTCACGTCGGTCGTGCGATTGTTCAAGATAATACGCTTATTATCCGCCGACACGCGCTGTTTGCTCATGCTGATGGCACCAGCACATTCCGCTTTAAATTTGTTTTCTTCGCTCATATGACACCCTCCAATTTCTATATCTTGACCATCGCGGGCGGACACGAGGTCCGCCCCTACATTAATTAATTATTGACAGGATTCGCAATCTTGAACAGGTTCAGCGCCGGGTTTGGATAAAGGAGCATCATCCACCACACGCCCGCGTTCATCGCGTTGGCGTTGTCCGACGACATTATCATATTTGGTGATATCCAAGGTGCTTTTTTCAATGCGGGTGGCGCCCATGGAGCGCAAATAATAGGTTGTTTTAAGACCTTTTTCCCACGCATGCATATACATGTCGCTGATCTTTTTACCGGATGGTTTCGCCTGGTAAAGATTCAAGGACTGGCCCATATCGATCCACTTTTGGCGGCGGCTGCCCGCTTCAATGATCCATTCATAATCGATCTCAAAGGCAGCGGCGTATTTGGATTTCAAAGCAGCCGGAATACGTTTGATCTCCTGAACCGAACCATCAAAATATTTCAGGTCATCGATCATTTCCTGGTCCCAGATCTTCAGTTTCTTTAGATCCTCGACCAAATATTCATTGATCACGGTGAACTCACCGGATAAGTTACTTTTAACGAACACATTCTTGTACATCGGCTCGATCGATTGGGTCACACCAACGATATTCCCGATGGTCGCGGTCGGAGCAATGGCCATGATCAGGCTGTTACGTAAACCATTGTTCTTAACGGCTTCGCGTACCGGCTTCCAGTCCATGCGGCTGGAACGATCCATATCCAAAAACCCGCCGCGTTCTTCTTCCAATAAGGCAATGGTATCGATAGGTAATAAACCGCGGTCCCACTTAGACCCCTTATAGGATGAATATTGTCCGCGTTCTTTGGCAAGCTCAACAGAGGCCATGATCGCATAATAGGAGATCGCTTCCATGCTCTCGTCAGCAAATTGAACCCCCTCTTTGGAGGCATAGCTGACGTTGAGATTATAGAGCGCGTCCTGAAAGCCCATGATCCCCAGTCCCACGGGACGATGGTGCTGATTCGCATTCTTGGCTTCCGTGACCGGATAAAAATTAATATCAATGACATTGTCCAGCATGCGTACGGCCGCCGTAACCGTGTCTTTTAATTTCTTATGATCAATGCCTTTTTCCGTAACGTGCGCGGCCAAATTTACAGATCCCAAATTACACACCGCGGTTTCATCCGCCGAGGTATTGAGCAAGATCTCCGTGCACAAATTGGAACTATGAACTACCCCCGCATGGTCTTGAGGAGAGCGAACGTTGGACGGATCTTTCCAGGTCAACCAGGGATGACCGGTCTCAAAGACCATGGATAACATTTTGCGCCATAACTGCACGGCAGAAATGACCTTAAAATTCTTGATCTTACCTTCTTTAGCCTTTTGTTCATAGGCTTCATAGCGTTTCTCGAATTCCCGGCCATAAACATGATGCAGGTCCGGCGCTTCTGACGGAGTAAATAGTGTCCAATCCGCATTGGCCTTGACTCTTTTCATGAACAGATCAGGGATCCAGCTGGCGGTATGCATGTCATGGGTGCGGCGGCGGTCATCGCCGGTATTCTTACGCAGTTCCATGAAATCCTCAACATCCAAATGCCAAACCTCTAAATAAGCGCACATCGCGCCCTGACGTTTTCCGCCCTGATTAACAGCCAGCGCGGTGTCATTAGCCACTTTCAAGAACGGGATGATCCCCTGACTTTTACCATTGGTGCCCTTGATACGGCTGCCCATCGCCCGGACGTTTGTCCAATCATTGCCAAGGCCGCCGCTCCATTTGGATAACATCGCGTCATCCTGGATGCATTTGAAAATGTGTTGCAGATCATCGCCGATGGTAGTCAGAAAACAGGACGATAATTGCGGATGGCGTGTCCCTGAATTAAACAGCGTCGGAGTTGATGACATGAAACGGAATGTGGAAAATGTATTATAGAACTCGATGGCACGCGTATTCTTTTGAGCCCCTTCATTAACACATAATCCCATGGCCACGCGCATCCAGAAGATCTGCGGCAATTCAATGCGGCGATCGTCCCAATGGATAAAATAGCGGTCATATAATGTTTGCAAGCCCATATAACGGAAAATATAATCGCGCTCCGGAACAATGGCCTGCCCCAATGCTTTTAGATCAAATTGCTTTAAAGCTGGGTCCAATAATTCCAATTCAATCGCTGTATGAACATATGTTGTTAAATACTTTGAATACTCGACTTTCATGCGGTCAAAAGAAACCTCATAACCCAAAGCTTCCTGATATTCCATCAAAAGCAATAAACGCGCAGCCACAAACCCATAATTGGGTTCTTTCTCGATGAAAGTGCGCGCGGACATGATATTAGCTAACGCCATTTGGCGTTCATTCATGCCGTTGAAATAATTCTTCACCGCTTCCTTGAACATGACCTCTACCGAAACATCGGACAGGCCTTTGCAGCAGGATTCAAAACTAAAACGGATCTCATCTAAGTCGATCGGACGATCGCCCTTGGCGGTCTTGATGATCAGGTTCTTAGCCCATTCATACGATTCCGACGGGAGTGCCGCTAATTCTTGCGCACGGCGGGCTTTGGCACGCTCTTCGCGGTAAATGATATAACGCTTGGCCACTTCATGATACCCTGCGGCCATGATGACCTTTTCAACAAGATCCTGGATCTCTTCGATATTGACCGCTTTGCCTTCCGGCCATTTGGTGCGGATCTCGGACACAACGCGTTCCGAAAGTTCATGGGCTTTTTCGATCAGGATCTCATTATAAACACCTTTATTCTGGGCGATCAAAGATTTAGCAACCGCCAAAGTGATCTTCTCTTGTTTAAAAGAAACAACTTTGCCGTCACGCTTGGTGATCGAGTAAAGTTCAAATAATTGCCGGCGGGCCGCGTGATGACGGCGGTAGCTGGCATAACGCTCCCCGGCTTCTTTAAAACCATTCTCATACAACTGGCGGATCACCTCGTCCTGGATCTCTTCCACCGTTAAGAAAGGTTTAGCTGCCGCGCGTTCTTTGATCACTTCAACAACACTTGCCGTCACATGCTCCGCGTCCTTCATGTATTCCTCCGGCAATTCTGACTCTCTGGGTAAACCTAACTGCTCTTTAAAAGAATTGGCAACCGCGTGGGTGATGCGATTAGGTATGAATTCAATGACTTGTCCGTTGCGCTTTTGTACTTTGATGTCAAATGAATCGGCGGTTGTTTTTTGCGGCATTGACGTTCTCCTTGAAATGATCAAAAACACTATATGTATGTATGACGAAGCGATCTACTACTACATATAGTAGTAAATAAAAAATCAAAGTCAAAAGTATTTTAAAATATTTTTAAGTATTTTATGTAAAACCTGACTACTTTTTACCGACGGAGTAACGTCTTTCTACTTCTGCCCAGTTAACCACATTCCAAAAAGCTGCGATATAATCAGGACGGCGATTTTGATAATGCAGGTAATACGCATGCTCCCATACATCAATGCCTAAGAGAGGGAATTTCCCTTCCATGATGGGGCTGTCTTGATTTGTAGTTGATGATACTTCCAATTTACCTTCTTTTGTTAATGATAACCAGGCCCAACCGGAACCAAAACGT
>JANNCL010000285.1:0-2992 GCA_031386565.1 Candidatus Omnitrophota bacterium | reverse complement strand
GCTAAAACGGCGGGGACGTCGACAAGCGTATTGAACGCGGCAGATGAAGAGGCGGTAGAGGCCTTTTTGAACGGTAAGATCGCTTTTAACACAATTTACAAAGTGGTTGAAAAAGTTGTGTCTCGGCATAAAATAAAGAGTCAGCCGGATTTGAAGGATATTTTAGAAGCGGATGCCTGGGGGCGGGATGAGACCCGGCATTTAATAGCAAAAGGATGATCATGTCATTATTGATTTTTATCGTTATTTTAGGTCTTTTGGTCTTGGTTCATGAATGGGGACATTTCATCACCGCTAAGAAATGCGGGGTCAATGTCGAACAGTTCTCTTTGGGTTTTGGTCCCAAGCTTTATAGTTTTATGCATAAAGGCACGGAGTTCACGTTATGCGCAATTCCTTTAGGCGGGTTTGTGAAAATGTCGGGGGATGAGCGGGATAAATGCAAGGGCACCAAGGATGAATATTTCTCACAAAGCGTGGGCAGCCGAGCTTTGATCGTGCTTATGGGGCCGGTCGTAAACGCGGTATTGGCGTTTTTGTGTTTTTGGGTCGTGTTCATGATCGGTTTCGTGGATATGGATGCTTCCGCTAAACGAGTTCCGCCGTTCGTTGGACAGGTTGTTGCGGGGTCTCCGGCGCAAAAAGCAGGTTTGAAAACAGGGGATCGTATCATCAGCATAGACGGCAAGGCGATACAGCATTGGCCTGATCTGCAGGATTACGTTATGGATTCAACCGCTGCCACGATAAACTTCCTTGTTGAACGCGATAAGGGACAGGTTGCGATCGCCATTAGTCCCAAGGAAGAGAAACAAAAGGATATTTTTGGCAGGGAACACAACACGCGCCGTATCGGTGTCGGCCCGGTTCAGATCAAAGACAACAGCGATGTGGTCATTGTCCGCTATGGTCCTATCGGTGCTTTTAAAAGGGCCGGAGAGGAATTCTTCGATATTTCCGGAAAGACTTATAAAGCCTTATATGAAATGTGCATTGGTTTACGCAGCCCTAAGGAAGCCATGGGTATCGTGGGCATGTTCTTTGTTATTAAATTTGCGTTGACCATTGGCTTCTCATTCTTATTGCATATCATCGGTGTCATATCATTAAGTCTGGCGATCTTTAATTTATTGCCGCTGATCCCGTTGGATGGCGGGCATATATTATTGCTGGGGATCGAGAAACTGCGCGGCAAAGCATTGTCATTGACCGCGGACCTGATGATCACCCGTGTTGGTTTCGGGCTGATCTTAATGTTAGCGGCATTTGTTTTTTCTGTTGATTTTGAACGCATTGGTGTGATCGAGAAATTGATCCATATTTTTAAACCGATCGGTTAATAAGGACAAGGACTATGCCTCCACAACAGATCAGCGGCGGAGAAATGAAGGAATTGATCCAGGCGTATTTGATCAACAAGACGAATTTCTTGAAGATCAAGGACACCATGAATGATGACGGATTGCGTAATTTTGTCGATAACGCGATCACGACCTTGTGTGCTGAAAAGCAATTGTCCGTCACCTTTGATGACCGGATGAAGATCATCCGAGAATTGGTCAGCGGCGTGGTCAGCTTAGGCCCTTTACGTCCTTTGATCGAGGACCCGACGATCACGGAGATCATGGTCAATGGCCATCGCACGGTGTATATACAGCGCAAAGGGATGATCGAGAAAACGAATGTCATGTTCGAGGATAATCAGACGCTGATGCATACGATCCAGAAAATATTAGCGGCGTCCCAATCCAGCCGACGTGTCGATGAGAGTTCTCCGTATGTGGATTTCTCGATGACGGACGGTTCACGCGTGAATGTTATTTTACCGCCCTGTTCGCCGATAGGACCTGTCATGACGATCCGTAAATTTTCCAGGGACCTGACATCGATCGATGATCTGATCGAGCGTAAGACGCTGAATAAACAAATGGCGGCTTTTTTGATCGCGGCGATCAAGGCGAAATTGAATATTATTTTTTGCGGATCGACCGGCAGCGGTAAGACGACTTTGCTTAACGTGCTTTCGAGCCATATTCCGTCCCATGAACGTATCATCACGATCGAAGATACGGCGGAATTGCGTTTAATGCAGGAACATGTGGTTTCTTTACAGTCTAAGGTTGCCAACATTGAAGGTAAGGGTGTGGTATCTATCCGAGATCTTTTTATTAATTCGCTGCGCATGCGTCCGGATCGTTTGATCATCGGGGAAGTTCGCGGGGAAGAGATCTTGGATCTGGTCCAGTCGATCTCATCGGGGCATTCCGGTTCCTTGGGTATCGTGCACGGTGATTCACCGCAGGAATGTTTTAACCGCATGGTGACCATGATGCTCATGTCGGGTATCCGATTATCCGGTGAGCAGATCCGCAATCAATTGGCGAATTCGATCGATCTGATCGTGTATGCGGAATTATATATGGACGGCGTGCGCCGGGTGACGAATATCACCGACCTGAAATATGATAAAGAAAGTAATTCCATTTCATTAGAAGATGTTTTTACGTTCAAGCAGGAAAAGATCGATGAGAACAATAAGGTTATCGGGGATTGGGAGATGATCAAGAAAAAGCCCTCCTGTTATCATAAATTCGTTAAACGTAATATCCCGTTGCCGGGATTCTTTGATGAGGCTTGAGCAATGTTGTGGTCAAAATATTTTATTCCGACACTGAAAGAAAATCCGACCGGAACAGAAGCGGTGAGCCATGCGTTAAGCTTGCGGGCGGGGCTCGTGCATATGCTGACATCGGGGGTATACTCTTATCTGCCTTTAGGATATCGCGTCCTGTCCAAAGTGCAAACGATCATCCGGGAAGAGATGGACGCTATCGGCTGCCATGAATTATTGATGCCGGCCTTGCATCCGATCGACATCTGGAAAAAGACCGGCCGTGATGAGACGCTTAGAGAAGTGATGATCACTTTCGATGATAAAAAAGGCCGCCGCATGTGTTTAGGGCCGACCCATGAGGAGATCATCACCACGATC
>JANNCL010000270.1:0-3037 GCA_031386565.1 Candidatus Omnitrophota bacterium | reverse complement strand
CCTAAAATAAGACCCAAACAACTCACTTCCAATCCCCGAAACCACATGGGATAGATCGGATAACCCGTATGTCCGACACCCCACATGATGGCTGTCAAGAATACCGCGGCCGCGCCCATCTTATAACGTTTCAATAAATTGATCCCGAATAACCGGAACATGATCTCTTCAGAGAAAGACGCTTCAACACCGATCAGCATCGCGGTGACCGCCGGGAAAGCCGATGAAGACGCGCGGGTCAACCAGGATAATTCTTCCCAGACACCGCAATAATGGTACCCAAGATCATATATGAATGCCTGCGTTCCTAAAATGAAGGCGCATAAGGCGTAACCAATGACAATAGAGTTCGCCGTTGCACTTGAAAAAAATGAAGAAAGGATCGGGCTTAAGAAACCCCTGTCTTTTCTTTCAACATCAACTTCAAACCGCAAGGATTCTCCGGCCAAACCAGGCAAAATAAATGCCAGGACAACAAAGAAAGGATTGACCAGATTCTCGATAAAACGCCTGACTATGTAATCTCCGAAAGCCTGAGTGGTCTGATATTCGAATAATAAATACTGGTATGAATTGACAACCTCAAAAACCAGCAAGATATATAAAAACATTCCAAGCTTCACATAAAAAGACTTAACCACTCTCGGAACAAAATGATTCTTGCGATTGACCACCAGCATGATGGCCATGGTGAGCAAGCACAGATAAAAAAGGCGGAAAACCAAAGTTAAATTCCTACCGGTTTGTTTTAAACTATCCACATAACGTTCAAAACCATCCGGAATATCAAAATTGGCTTTTGAAAACGACAAGATATCCATGCCCGTTACCGTGACCGCGGTCAGTAATTTAGCGCTTCCCCCGACAGCATCGTTATTCCAGGGGATATTGACCCGCTTTGATTCCCAAGTGAATTTATAATCCGTTCGATTAAGTTGTTTGGTGGAATTATCGGTGTGCAGTGTGTATTCATCCGGATTAAAATTAAATTGAGATCTTAAGAACGCCACCGCTTGTATCTTGGAATGCTCTTTATCAAAAAATGGTCTGGACGCTGTTTCTTCGATCGCATGATTGAAGCCAATGACTTTCCCGCTCTTACAGCTAACAAAAACCACGAACTCTTCCTTTTGTTTCTCCTTAAAAAATCTGACCACCCATACGAATATATCGTAATCAAGCTCCTTGATAAGTTTTTGACTAGGCAATGTGCCGATCGTTCGCTGCAAATACCTATCCGTAGAATCATCCGATTCAAATATCGCGGCCACTTTATAACTACTGCTATCAAAACCACGAGTACTTAAGAAAGCTTTGGCTACGCTGATCGCTTTATCCTGTTTAACCGAAAGATCAATGTATTGATATCGCGGCAGCGCGAATTGTAGCCACCACATGACACCTACTACGGCGAACAAAAGCAAAATCAGGGAGGTGAGATACTTTCTCAAACCATTTCTCCGATCATTGACTGACCTGCGCAGGATGTTAGCCTGACTGGCAGTATCTTATTGAAATAATTAGCAGAAGCTTTGAGCTTTACCCGCACATAATTATCCGTTAATCCGACCCAGTAACCGTTCACATGCTCCTCGAATAAAACATCGATCGTTTGTCCGGACATTGACTCATAGAATACACGCCGTTTACGTTCCGATAATTCCCGCAATACCTGACTGCGTTTGGTAATAATACCCGCAGGCAAAGTTTCCTTCAAACGACTTTTAGCCATTTGTCTCGGCGAATAACTAAAAACATGGAAATAATGTACCGGTGCCTCAGTTAAGAACGCTACCGTATGATCAAAATGGGCATTGGTTTCTCCCGGAAAACCAACGATAACATCCGTACCAATGCAGATATTATTCACACTTTTCTGGGCAAGGTTGATAAATTCTGAGAATTCTTCAAGAGTATATTTGCGGGCCATTTCTTTAAGAATATCATCATGCCCTGCCTGCAAAGGAACATGGAGATAACGGCATAATTTCCCCTTTTTCATATGATCAAAGATCGCCTGCGGAATTGTTGTTGGTTCGATCGAAGATATGCGTATCCTGACTAAGCCCTTGATCCCGGTTAACTCCTGGATCACATCTAGCATGGTCTTTGTCCCGTGCTGATACGTGCCGATATTGATGCCTGTTAAGATCAGTTCCTGATGACCAGCCTCGACCAAGGCATTAGCCTCAAGAAGAATATCGTCAAAAACCCGGCTGCGGGCCCTGCCGCGGGCATAGGGTATCTCGCAAAAAGAACAGAAAAAATCACATCCGTCCTGGATCTTCAAATTTGCCCGTCGATGCTGACGGTCAATGGCCGGTACCGGCAGTACAAATGGTTCACGATTGATCGTCGGTGTTATCACGGCGGGAAATAAGGGATCAGGGTTCTCGATCAAGACATTGACAAGGTCCATCTTACGTTCATTCCCCACGATCCAGGAAACATTTGGCAAATGGGATAACTGCTCTTTTTGGACCTGGGCTTGGCAGCCCACCAAAGCGATACGTGCTTTGGGATGCAAGCGATTGACACGGTGCACCATGCGCCGGGTATCGGCATCACCCCCGTGGGTAACCGTGCAGGTATTGATAACTACAATATCCGTGTCTTTTTTTATATCAACAACATCATATCCCTGTTTTTCAAATGAATTCTCTAAAGAAGCTGTTTCCGACTGATTTAACCGGCAGCCAAAGGTATAGAAGGATACGCGTTTGTTCATTATGCCGTTAATTCCGATAAATGTTTGATCCGTTTGAGCATATTAGGATGTGTGCTTAAGAATTCCATCATTTTTTCTGTTGCTGATAATGTAACGAACTTATTGCGCAGCAACCTTAACTCGTCCGCATCGATGCTGCCGCTATTATCTTTATCCAATTGTTTCAAGTCACGGATCTCGTGCAGGGCTTGGGAGGGATCATTGATAAAGAATGCCTTCATCCCCTCTTGACCTCTCATCTCAGGGCTATCACCCAACTTCGCGGAGCCATAAACCAGTTTATACAACGCATTCGCCAAATGTTCCGGC
>JANNCL010000250.1:0-2930 GCA_031386565.1 Candidatus Omnitrophota bacterium | reverse complement strand
GAGTTTCAACTAACTTTAGCATTCGATCTAAAAGGATAAAGTTTAATGAACATTTATAATCTAAGTATTGAAATAAACATTGATTTATATAAAAGAATCTTATTATTTGCCGCTCAGCTCAAAAGTAGAATAGTATTTATTATTCGTGAGCCAGAGAAGATTAATAAGGAATTCTTTAAACTAATGGAGAATGAAAAGCTTCTTTTTTTTAGAAACACAAAAGAATGGCCTGGGACCATAAGTTTAAAAGAATATTCTTTATACTGTTATGAGTTTGATGAAGGTTCCGTTTGTAGAATTACCGGTTTAGTGCCAGAATTGTGGGATTGGATTAGTCCTGATTTTCCTGAGGACATTAGTTTCTTGAGAACTAATGGAAAACCATGGTTTATATCTATAACACATGAAAAAGATTGTTATTTTATTTTAGATGAGAGTGAAAAGAAAGTTGTTGAGAATATATTGGGTGAAAATCTGCTTATTCTACAAGAATCAATTGAAGAGTCAGACATAATTGTTGTTAAAGAAAAAAACGCGGGATCGTTTCTGCCTAATCCAAACGACGTATATTAATTTACGGCCCCCGAATTTCTAATTTTCATTCTGATAAGAACAGCTGTGCTCTGACTGTGTTTCTGCCTAACTCAAACGCATATTGATTTTCATCAAGAGTGCCCCCAAACTATTGGTCGCTAGTTTAAATGCTTTGGCCTTGCTTCCTTTATGTTTAAGAAGAGATGACATTTGTGGAAAGATGGGGATTTATCTAGTAACATAAATATGAGTGTATTTTTTTCCGGTAAATCATATTGTTAATCTTTGTATCGCGAGTTTAAAATGAAAAAAATATTTTTTAGTTTTATTCTATTCTTACTATTCCTTGGTTTCGCGGTCATTCCGTTGACGCTGTATTTTCTCATTCCTATACAAGGCACAAAGATCTTAAAGACTCCGGTTACGGTTAAGTCGGTTTTCTTTAATCCGTTCACATTGGACCTCAAGATCAATGGCCTTGAGATCAGTGATCATCAGAAAATGACCATCGCTGGTTTTCAATCACTAGAGGTGGATGTAAGCTTGATCGATTTGGTCAAAGGAAAATATCATGTTCAGAAGATCGATCTGGATGGTTTGCGAATTGCGGCAGTTTTAGGGGTGGACGGGCATATTAATTTATTGGATCTTGTTAATAATGCGATACCTACGGGTGCTGTCAAAGATCCAGTTAAAGATAAGAATGCAGGTAAGACTACGACGGAAGATAAGCTGCCGATGGTCCTGATCGATAAGGTTCTGATCCGTAATGGAGCGGTCTATTTCAATGATCAAAGCATCACACCTAATTTTGTCACCCATTTGCATGACATGAACTTAACCATTGATAGTTTTTCCACTGACCCGCAGGCATCGACGCGTGTTAATTTTAAGGCTTTGCTAGATGATAAAGGAGTTATTACAAATGAAGCGGTTTTAAAACCTCTATCGGTGCCATTATATTTGGAAACTACTTTTAGTTTGAATGCGTATGCATTGACCATCTTATCGCCTTATGTGGGCAAGTATACCGGGCATGCCTTAAACGATGGCAAGTTCGATCTGGTGATGACCTACCGTATCAGTGATAATAAGTTGGTCGCGAATCATAAGATCTTAGTCCAGCATTTTAAGTTTGGCGAAAATGTTGTTAGTAAAGATGCATTACATTTGCCTGTTAGCCTGGCCATTGCTTTGTTAGAAGATCCCCAGGGACGCATTAAGATAACCTTGCCTGTCAAAGGCGATATGAGCGATCCTAAATTTGAATACTGGCATTTGGTAGGACAGGTTGTATCGAATTTCTTTACAAAACTGGTGACCAAGCCATTCATGATGCTGGCGTCAATAATCGGCGGTACTGAAGAGAGTACGGATGAATTGGGGAGTGTTCTTTTTACGCCGGGCCAGTTTGATCTGTCCGCTGCTGAAAAGGACAAATTAAAGACATTGGTGAAAGGATTGAATGAACGCCCCAAACTAAAATTACAGATCAATGGCAGTTATGACCAAGAACTTGATTGGCGTGCGATCAAGACGCAGATATTTGATAAAGATTATAAACAATTAAGGGAGGATTCAAAAAGAGACGATTCCCTGCTGTATCGTCAATTATACCAGCGTCGATTTGGCATACGCGCACTTTGGCATTTGGCCAAGAAATATAAAGAATCAATGGGTGTCTATAAAGATGAAGATCTGGACAAAGAAATGAAGAAACAATTGATCGAAAATGCTCCGGCAGACAGAGGGGCTATGGACGTTCTGGCAAAAGCAAGGGCACAAGTTGTTTTTAATGCCCTGGTTTCTTTAGGTTTTGATCAAAAAAGACTTGATCTGGGGACGAGCCAATCGGTTCTGGGCGTCATGGGGCAGGTGCCGTTGGAATTTACGCTGACGGTCATCGAATAGTCAATATTTAACCTATTTTATTGCTTATAGTTATGATTGCTGACCGGCTTGCATTCATAACTTTTTTAGTGCATACTTTCCTATATATGAAGCGCTTTTTAAAAATCATGACGATTCCGGTTATCGTTTTCTCACTGCTTTTTCAGCCTTTAACGGCCCTTCAAGCACAAGAACTTGTTTTGCCTGTTCCCGGCACCATGGTTCATTTGAGCCCCGCGTTTAATCCGCCGCTGCTCAAAGGGATCAAGGTTTATAAAGATAACCCCTTCCGTTTCGACTTTGTTTTGTCACAAGGTGACAAAACATCTGATAACCTTAAAACAGAATCAACCAAACTCATCAAATACTTCCTAGCCGCCTTGACCATTCCCGAAAAAGACCTCTGGGTCAATTTAAGTCCTTACGAAAAAGACCGCATCGTGCCGGATAGTTTTGGACAAACACAAATGGGCAGGGATCTTTTGGCACAGGATTACGTTTTAAAG
>JANNCL010000227.1:0-6047 GCA_031386565.1 Candidatus Omnitrophota bacterium | reverse complement strand
TCACTTTCATGACCGTATTGGCAAAAGTTTCTTTGGTCTGATAGGGAAGTCCGTAGATCAGGTCAAAATTGACTGATAGAAATCTTAGTTCCCGGCACCACTCATTCACCTCGACCACCTGCTCGAAAGATTGGATACGATTAATGTCATCCTGCACTTTCGCGTCGAAATCCTGAACCCCCATAGATACCCGATTGAATCCTAACACTGCCAGAACTGCCAATTTACTGCGTGTTACTGTCCGGGGATCGATCTCGATTGCAATCTCGCCGTTTAGATCCACATCAAAGAGATCAGTTATTTTAACAAACAAACGCTTGATCTGCCGTTCACTTAAAAAAGTAGGGGTTCCGCCGCCCCAATGCAGTTGTTTGATCGTTTTACGTTTACCAATAACACGGGCGATCCCCTCCAGCTCATTGATCAGATGATCCAGGAATTCATCACCGACCTTTTCTTCTTTAGGACGTATCACTTTATTACATGCGCAAAAATAACATAATTGTTCACAGAACGGGATATGCACATACAACGACAATGTCTTATCATTATTCCCGAAGATCTTTAATTTTTCCTGAAATGTAAAAGCAGAAACTTGATTAGACCATTGCGGTGCCGTCGGGTAACTGGTGTACCTTGGGCCGGCTACGTCATACTTTAATACCGTTGATTTATCGATCACATTATTCATAAAGTGGTATTCTAACCTTGAGAGGGAAGGATGTCTAGCAAAAGGAAAGACACGACCAACTGTTTATTTTAGTTCTTCGCGGCTATTGATCTCGCGGTCAATGATCCTGGTCATATAACGAAAAACACCGGATAATAAGCGCAGCTGTTCAATGTCCAGCTTTTTGAGGTCTTTTTCTTTCACATTCAAAAGATTCTTTAATGTATCAACCTTGATCATACAACAACTCCCTATACTTTGGCTTTACGCAGATACGTGTTAAGCCGTGCAATATTGGAAACACTGATGGATTTGGGACAAGCCGCTTCGCACTCGTACTCGTTGGAACAGTTACCAAAACCTTCCTTATCCATTTGGGTAACCATATGACGCACTCGAATATCCCCTTCAACCGCGCCTTGCGGCAGAATATTCAAATGGGTAACTTTAGCAGATACAAACAACATCGCTGCTCCATTCGGGCAGGCAGCGACACAAGCCCCGCAACCAATGCATTGGGCGGCATCCATCGCTAATTCTGCTTTATCCTTACCAACAGCAATCGCATGTGCGTCAGGCGCTTGTCCAGTCCTAACCGAGATAAAACCCCCGGAAGTGATGATACGGTCAAAAGAGGAACGATCCACCGCAAGATCCTTGATGACCGGAAAAGCGGCGGAACGCCATGGCTCAATGACCAAGGTTTCACCGTCCTTAAAATTGCGCATATGCAACTGGCATAAGGTCGTACCGCGCTGCGGCCCATGTGCTTGTCCATTGACCACCGCACCGCACATACCGCATATCCCTTCGCGGCAATCATGATCGAAAGCGATGGGATCTTTACCTTCTTTAGTTAATCCTTCATTCACAACATCCAGCATTTCCAGAAAGGACATATCGGTATCGATAGCACTGGCTTTATAATCTTCAAAATGCCCTTCAACCTGAGCACCCTTTTGACGCCATACACGCAATGTTAAATTGATCGTTACGCTCATTTGTAACTCCGCTGCGCTAAATGTACTTCTTCATATGTTAATTCTTCTTTATGCAAAGTGGGAGCAGTGCCGACACCATTGAATTGCCAGGCCGATACATAAGAAAATAAGTCATCCCTTCGTAAAGCTTCGCCTTCGGGTGTTTGATACTCTTCACGGAAATGTCCGCCACAGGACTCTTCCCGGGTTAAAGCATCGGTCAATAACAGTTCTCCAAATTCCAAAAAGTCTGCAACACGTCCCGCCCGTTCGATCGCCTGATTGAATTCTTCGTTGGTTCCCAACACATTGACATTATTCCAGAATTCTTCACGAATCTGCGGTATTTGTTTCAACGCTTCCCTTAAACCTTTATCGTTACGCGCCATTCCGCACTTTTCCCACATCAAATGTCCTAATTGACGATGAAAATCATCCACGGTACGCTTACCCTTGATCGATAATAGTTTTTTGATATAAGCCGCAGCAACATTTTCAGCCTTTTGAAATTCCGCATGGGCAAGAACGCTCTTATCTGATGGTTTCACTTTCGCCAAATAGTCGCCGATCGTGTATGGCAAAATAAAATAGCCATCGGCCAATCCCTGCATCAACGCTGAAGCACCCAAACGGTTAGCACCATGGTCGGAGAAATTAGCTTCTCCGATAACAAATAATCCCGGCACATTGCTCATCAAATTATAATCAACCCAAAGGCCGCCCATCGTATAATGAACCGCAGGATAGATCATCATCGGTGTTTTGTATGGATTATGGTCTGTGATCTTCTGGTACATATCAAATAGATTACTATAACGCTCTTTAATGACACCCGCGCCCAATCGCTTGATGGCATCAGCGAAATCCAAATAAACTGCCTGGCCGCTCGAACCCACACCCTTGCCTGCGTCGCATTGTTCTTTTGCATTGCGGGAAGCTATATCACGCGGAACAAGATTACCGAAACTGGGGTATTTACGTTCTAGAAAATAGTCGCGCTCTGTTTCAGGGATATCATGGGGTTCACGCTTATCCCCGGATGTTTTCGGAACCCAAACACGCCCGTCATTGCGTAAACTTTCGCTCATCAAAGTTAATTTGGATTGATAATCCCCATGAACAGGGATACATGTCGGATGGATCTGGGTATAACAAGGATTGGAAAAATAAGCACCCTTTTTATGGGCCCGCCACGTTGCCGTGACATTGCTGCCTTTGGCATTGGTCGAGAGATAGAAAACATTCCCATAGCCGCCGGTACCTAAAACCACCGCGTCGCCAAAATGAGATTCAATCTTACCTGTCACTAAGTTGCGTACAATAATTCCACGGGCCACACCGTCGATGACCACCAGATCCAGCATCTCGGTACGGGTATGTAATTGTATTGTTTTCTTAGCGACTTCCTTCATGAGGGCTTGATAAGCGCCCAAAAGTAATTGCTGTCCTGTCTGACCACGGGCATAAAATGTCCGAGAAACTTGAGCCCCGCCAAAGGAACGGTTATCTAAATAGCCGCCATATTCACGGGCAAATGGAACACCCTGCGCGACACATTGATCAATGATGCTGTTGCTGACTTCGGCCAAACGATACACATTGGCTTCACGGGCGCGAAAATCACCGCCCTTGATGGTGTCGTAAAATAAACGTTTAACGCTGTCGCCGTCATTGGGGTAATTTTTTGCGGCATTGATCCCCCCCTGCGCGGCAATAGAATGCGCGCGACGCGGTGAATCCTGGAAACAAAAGGAAGACACCTGATATCCCATTTCCGCCAAAGAGGCCGCAGCGGATGCACCTGCTAAACCTGTACCAACGACCAAGATCTTATATTTACGCTTATTGGCCGGATTAACCAATTTAGAATTAAATTTATGGTTAGTCCATTTATCTTTTAATGCACCGGCAGGTATTTTCGAATCTAGCGACATAGGCTTACCTTAAAATGAACATGACGTAAAAAGGCAATGAAGAAAAACCAAAAGCAATGATAAAACCAAAGATACGGCTGGCCAAAACCAATGGTCTGGAAAACTTACTGCGATCAAGCCCCCACGTTTGCACAACGCTCTCGACACCATGGGCCAAATGTAAACCAACGAAACATACGGCAATGATATACAAAATACTATGGAGAGGATCTTTAAAAGAATTAATAACCACCCCGTATAAGCCAGCAGACTTTCCCAAAATAAAACTACGCGGCCCCTCATCACCCGCTAACATAAAATCAAAAATATGCCATATTAGGAAAAAGAAAACATAAGCACCGCTTAAAGGCATTAATCGTGTCGCCCAGGAACGATCTCCCACCGGTTTATCCACCGCATAACGTTTAAATCCACCCCGGGCTTTGATGTTTTCACGGACTAAAGAAGCTGTAAAGAATATGTGCGACAGGAATATCCCGGCTAAGATCAGTTCCGCAATGGTCGTACCGGGACGCATGTGATCCAAGAATTCCGCATAATTATTGAACAGGTCAGCGCCGCCTAAAATAAGCAAATTCCCGATCAAATGCACAATGATGAACACAATGAGCATTAATCCGGTAGCCGCTACGATCTGTTTTTTGGAAATAGATGTTAAAGGAAAACACATAGGTTTTATTATATCCTCAGCCTTATTGCATACAAGCAATTTCCTGTATATTACTGCGCAGTCTTGCGAAAAGTAACAGCTAAGGAAGATTGGGCTAAAATGTGACCCCGCATGGCTTTTTCGAGGTCCTTGAGGATACCGCCCTCTAAGATATCAAGTTTGGTATTTAAGGCGTAAACAGTAAAAACAAAATGGTGTTCTTTATCATCCGTTGGACAAGGACCATTATAAGAAAATTTACCATAATCATTGAATAATGCCGTGCCCGGAGCTGAACCCTCTTTGATCGATGTTGTTTTAGCATCAATATTGTATAGCACCCAATGAACCCAATTGCCTTCCGGCGCATCATTGCTTACGACCGTAACGGCGAATGTTGTTGTTTTTACGGGCACATCCTTAAAAGCTAAAGATGGGCTAATGTCATACTCAATACAGGTATACTACGATGATAGCGCATGCCCTTCTTTTAAAAACGCGCTGGATATTTGAAATTTACTGGTGTCTTTGGCTGCAAATGCAACATTGGTCATGATGAAAAAGAGCACCACAAGGATGTTAAACCTCATCGTATTTCTCCTTTAGCATTTTGATCACTGTTTGGTCTGCAAGGGTTGTAATATCACCTAAAGCCCTGCCTTCAGCTACATCTTTCAAAAGACGGCGCATGATCTTACCGGATCTTGTTTTAGGCACATCAACGGTAAAAATGATACGCGAAGGTCGTGCCAGCGCTCCTATCTTTTTCGAAACATGTTCCTTGAGCGTTTCTTCAACATCCGCGCCTGTTTTATACCCATCCTTTAGGATAACAAAAGCAGCGATCGCTTGTCCCTTGATCACATCTTTTACGCCAACGACTGCGGCTTCAGCGACCATATGATTATCAACGAGCGCACTTTCCACTTCCGCCGTTGAAATATTGTGACCGGCCACCAGCATGATGTCATCAACACGACCTAAAAACCAAAAATAACCATCCTTATCTCGTTTAGTACCATCCCCCGCAAAATAATTCTTACCCTGCCATTTTCCCCAATACGTAGAAGCGTAACGTTCCGGATCCCCCCAAATGCCCCTTAACATCGACGGCCATGGGCTAGTGATGCTCAAAAAACCACCGCCATGGGAAATGATCTGACCTTCTTCATTTAGAATCTCCGCATCTATTCCAGGCAAAGGATGACCGGCAGAACCCGGTTTCATGGTCGATACCCCAGGCATGGTGGTGATCATGATCGACCCTGTTTCCGTCTGCCACCAGGTATCTACAATAGGACAACGATTACGACCGATATTTTCGTAATACCACACCCATGCCTCCGGATTGATCGGTTCCCCCACACTCCCTAGTAATCGCAATGATGACAAGTCACAGCCCTTAGGCCACTGCTCCCCCCATTTCATAAAAGCTCGGATAGCGGTCGGAGCGGTATAAAAGATCGACACTTTGTATTTCTCAATGATCTTCCAAAAACGATCACGCTCTGGAAAATCTGGAGCCCCTTCGTAAATGACCTGCGTTGCGGCATTGGACATAGGACCATAAACAATGTAACTATGGCCCGTGACCCACCCTACATCCGCCGTACACCAGAATATATCATTCGCTTTAAGATCAAATACCCAATGTGTGGTATTGCATGCCCCAGTCATATACCCGCCGGTTGAATGCACTATGCCTTTAGGTTTACCCGTTGTGCCGGAAGTGTACAGTATAAATAAAACATCCTCGCTGTCCATTTCCTCTGGCTTGCAATATACCGGCATATTGCGCACCACATCATGATACC
>JANNCL010000211.1:0-6113 GCA_031386565.1 Candidatus Omnitrophota bacterium | reverse complement strand
ATTCAGGGATGAGATCCGCACCCGTTACGGCATAGTGCGCGCGTGTGAGTTCATCATGAAAGATGCGTATAGTTTTGATACGTCCGTTGAAGGTCTGAAGAAGAATTATGACCTCCAATTAGAAGCATATAAAAAGATCTTTAAACGCTGCGGGTTGGACGTGCTGGTCGTGGCGGCGGACAGCGGGGCCATGGGCGGCAGTGTGTCTCATGAATTCTTAATACCGGCTAGTATCGGTGAGGATGCCGTGTGGGTCAATAAAGATAATGGGCAGGTTATCAAGGATGAAGAAGGCAAGTCTCCTGTCGGTGAGGGCTGGGAGAAGAAGGTTGCGATCGAACTGGGGCATGTTTTTCAGTTGGGCACAAAATATTCCGATGCTTTAGGAGCGCTTTATTTAGACGAGCATGGTAAACAGCAACCCATGATCATGGGCTGCTATGGCATCGGTGTTAGCCGTTTATTGGCGGCGATCATTGAGGTGAATAACGATGCTCAGGGGATCATTTGGCCGCAAGGCGTGGCTCCCTTTGATGTTCAGATCGTGCCGGTACAGGCCAGTGATGCGGTGGCCATGGACTTGGCCAAAAAATATTTGAAAGAATTAACAGATGCCGGCTTGGATGTTTTGTTGGATGACCGTGATGAAAGTGCCGGCCGTAAATTCAATGACGCGGACCTGATCGGCATTCCTTGGAGGGTGATCATCGGTAAACGCATGCTGGCCCAGGACCAGGTTGAGATCAAGAACCGCCGCACGGGAGCAATGATCGCGGTATCTAAGGACAATTTGAAGGAAGAATTACTTAAAGTATGCCGGAACTAACAGCGGAAGATATCGCGAAGAAAATAGAAGCTTTAAGTCTGCGATTACTGGCGGCTGCGGATATTGACTTAGTTGAGCTTAAGATCAGTCAGCATAAAGCGGATGTGAATATTGTGTTCATGGCGGATAGGCCGATGGGCGGGATCACGATACAGGAATGTGCTAAACTTAATCACGCCATTGTTGAGGCGATCGACTTAGACGGGTTCTTAGGGGAGAATTATACGCTGGAATTCTCATCTCCCGGTTTGGACAGGCCACTATCCAGTCAAAAAGATTTTTTAAGGAATATGAATTATCAGGTCCGGGTGGAATTAAAAGAAGCGGTAGGAGCAAAAAAAGGATGGACGGGAAAGATCCTTAGGGTTAATACGGGAGATGTGGTCTTATTAACAAAACAAAAAAAAGAAATCGTTGTGCCATTGACTGTGATCGAAAGAGCAGTGCTGGTCATCTAAGAAGGGGAAAATAGCATGGAGTCAGAATTATTAACGATATTAGAGCAACTAGAACGTGATAAGGGGATCGATAAAGATACGCTGATCAGCGCGGTTGAAGCGGCGGTCGCTTCCGCGGCCAAGAAATTGTGGACGGTGGATAAAGAGCAGGATGTCACGGTGACCTTGGACCGCAAAACAGGTAAATTGTCCGCTTTTGCCGGAAAACAAGAGATCCATTCCAGCGAATTCGGCCGTATCGCCGCCCAAACAGCCAAACAAGTGGTCATTCAAAAGATCCGTGAAGCTGAAAAGGATGTGGTCTTTAATGAGTTTAACGTCCGTCAGGGGCAGATCATCAGCGGTGCGGTGTACCGTTTTGAACGCGGCAATATCGTTGTTGATCTAGGGAAAACCGAAGCGTTGATCCCGCGCGGTGAGCAGTCTAATAAAGAAGAATTCCGTCAGGGCGAACGTATTCGCGCGTATTTATTGGAAGTGCGTAAAGATATCCGCGGGCCGCAGATCATCTTGTCCCGTTCTAATCCGAATTTCGTCAAGCGTCTTTTTGAGCTGGAAGTGCCTGAGATCTACGAAGGCATCATTGAGATCAAGGCCATTGCCCGTGATCCCGGTGAACGCACCAAGATCGCGGTGTATTCCAAGGATGACAAGATCGATTGCGTGGGCGCATGCGTGGGGATGCGCGGTTCCCGTGTAAAGAACATTGTGCTGGAATTACACGGCGAAAAGATTGACATCGTACGCTATTCAGAGGATATTAAAGAGTACATCCAGGCGGCATTATCGCCGGCTGAGATATCTCAGATGCAATTGATCTCGGATGAAAAGCGTGTGAATATCATTGTGGATGAGGATCAGTTATCATTGGCCATCGGTAAATACGGGCAAAATGTCCGTTTAGCCGGTAAATTGGTCGGGTGGGACCTGGATATCTATTCCGCGAAACAGTGGGAAGAAAAACAAAAGAATGCAGATGCTCAAGCGGAAGGTTTATCCTCCTCTTTGACCGACGTAAAACCGGCCGACGATGATGAGCCCCAAGAAGAAGAGGATGCATAAACAATTTTTAGGAAGGTAACGTATGCGTATTGCAGACCTAGCAAAAGAATTAAAGATCACCGAAACCCGTATTTTAGATAAGATCAAGGATCTTAAATTACGGACGAAAGACGGTGTTGAAATAACCGCCGGCGTTGAGATGATCGTTCGCGATGCTTTAGCGGATGAAGGTATCGGAGCCCGCGGCGTAGAACCGGAAGCACCTAAGAAAACGGTGAAGAAGGCGGTTGCGAAAACAACGGCAGCTAAACCTAAAGCAGTTGCTAAGCCGAAAGAAAAAGCGGGCGTTAAAAAAGACAGCCCTTCGAATAATAAGGACGGTTCTAAAACAAAGAAATCTCCCATCGTGGAGAAGATCATTGTAGCCAAGTCAGGGCCATTGCCCAAGGTAGAACAGCCTAAGCCCATTGCTGTGGCACCTAAAGCAGAGCCGGTAAAGGTGGAGATCCCCAAGCCGGCGTCAAAGGTCGATACATCGTCTCATTTTGGTATTGTGGAACAACCTAAGGCGGAAATTTCTAAAGCTGAAGCTGTAAAGGCTGTTGAGCCTGCATCAACGCCGGCTTTTGATCCGCTAAAGAAAAAGCCCAGCGTGGCTGAACCTTTTGTAACGGTTAAGCCATTGGCTAAGAAGCGCCGCAAATTTGAAGGAGAATCGTTCAACGCCGGTTCTAGGGACCATAAGCCTTCTTCGTCGATCGAAGCCGCCAATCAGAGTGAAACAGCACTGGGGCCGTTGGTCGATGTGCAGTTGACGATCCCTATCTCTGTGAAAGATTTCGCGGCACGGACCAATCAGAAATTGAATGTGGTCTTAAAGCGTTTGTTGGATATGGGAGTGTTCGCTAATATCAACCAGAATTTAGGTGAAGAATTAGTTCTGAAGCTGGCGACGGCATTTGGTATCAATATCATCAAAACAAAGACACAAGAAGAAGAAGTTGTCGACCTGCATACTCAAGAAAAAGATGACCCCGCGTCGCTCAAAGCCAGGGCTCCGGTGGTTACGTTCATGGGGCATGTTGACCATGGTAAGACATCATTGCTTGATAGTATTCGTTCTGCCCGTGTGGCACAGGGCGAACACGGGGGTATTACCCAGCATATTGGGGCGTATTCCGTAACTGTTCCGACAGGCGGACGGATCACATTCTTAGATACACCGGGTCACGAAGCGTTCACCGCCATGCGTTCCCGTGGTGCGCATATTACCGATATGGTCGTTCTTGTTGTCGCGGCGGATGAAGGGATCATGCCTCAGACAGAAGAGGCGATCGATCATGCCCGTGCGGCGAATGTGCCGATCGTGGTGGCGCTTAATAAGATTGATAAGAAAACAGCGAATGCGGATCGTGTTAAGAAACAATTAGCGGACCATGATCTGGCCTGTGAAGATTGGGGCGGTAAGGTAGGCGTTGTGGGTGTATCTGCCTTGACTGGCGAGGGGATCGATGATCTCCTAAGCCGTATTTTACTTGAAGCGGAAATTCTCGAATTAAAAGCGAATCCGTCTAAAAAAGCTTCCGGTATTGTCATTGAAGCGCATATCAGTAAAGGCCGCGGGGCGATCGCGTCCATGATCGTGCAAAGCGGGACGCTGCGTGAAGGCGATGCCATTGTTGTCGGTCCGTATGCCGGCCGTGTTAAAGCGATGCTCAATGATCTTCATCGTCCGATCAAGGAAGCTGGTCCGTCGATGCCGGTCGAAATACTTGGGTTGTCAGAAGTCCCTGCCGCGGGTGAGATGTTCTACGTGGTGGAGGATGAGAAGACGGCGCGCGGTATTGCGGCAACGCGTCAGGAAAAGATTAAGCATGAGAAATTATCCGGCACGGCAAAAGTGTCGTTGGAAGAATTATACGCTCAGATCCAGGAAGGTCATATTAAAGAAATGCGCGTGGTGATCAAAGGCGATGTTCAGGGGTCTTTGGAAGCATTGAAAGAATCCTTATCGAAAATACCGACCAATGAGGTCAAATTACGTTTCATGCATGTCGGTGTCGGCGATGTGAATTCTTCGGATGTGATTTTGGCCATGGCTTCGCAAGCGGTCATTATTGCATTCAATGTCGGGATCGATACAAAAGCCCGTCAGGAATTAGAAAAGACACCGGTAGATGTGCGTCAATATCGCATCATTTATGATGTGGTGGAAGATATTCATAAGGCTTTGGAAGGTTTATTGGCGCCGAAACTTAAACGTCATTTTGTGGCCAAGGTCGAGATCCGCAATGTATTCAAATTAAGCAAAAGCGGCATCGTCGCGGGATGTTATGTGCAAAAAGGCAAAGTGCGTCATAAGGCACAGGTGGATGTCTTGCGTAACGGCGCGGTGGTTTTCACCGGGCATTTAAGCAGTCTGAAACGCTTCAAAGAGGATGTGAAAGAAGTCGGAGAAGGATTTGAATGCGGTATCACGGTCGCTAATTTCAATGAGATCCAAGTCGGGGATATCCTTGAAGCCTTTGATATTGAGTCCATTGCCCGGAAATTATAAAGATCATGTCTAAACGCGTTTTTTCAGCCATGCGTCCGACCGGCAAATTGCATTTAGGCCATTTGTTGGGCGCATTGCATAATTGGGTGATCCTTCAGCGGGATTATCAATGTGTCTACAGCATCGCCGACTGGCATGCGCTGATGGGGGAGTATGAGAACCCGAAAGATATCCGCGGCAACATCGTGGATATGGCCATTGACTGGATCGCCTGCGGCATTGATCCTGAAAAAAGCATCATCTATGTCCAAAGCGACGTCAAGGAGCACTTGGAATTGCAGATGATGCTGGCCTGTCTGACGCCGCTTGGCTGGCTGGAACGTAATCCGACGTATAAAGAACAATTGCGCGAGATCACGACCCGTGATCTGCAGACGTATGCCTTTTTAGGCTATCCTGTTCTGCAAGCCGCGGATATTTTGCTTTTCAAAGCAGATGCGGTGCCTATCGGCGAGGATCAATTGCCTCATTTGGAGTTGTGCCGCGAGATCGGCCGTCGTTTTAATTTTCTATATAAAAAAGAAGTGTTTGCCGACTGTAAAGCCATCATGACCCAGACCCCGCGTCTTTTGGGTACGGATAATCGCAAGATGAGTAAAAGCTACGGCAATACGATCAATCTTTCCCATGAACCGGCAGAAGTCAACGCGATCGTCGCGAAAATGATCACCGATCCAAAACGTGTCCGCAAGACCGATCCCGGCCATCCGGATGAATGTAATGTATTTAGTTATTACACCCATTTGGCAGATAAGCCGACACAAGAGGCGTGTCGTGTTTGGTGCACGACGGCGCAAAAAGGTTGTACGGATTGCAAGAGGGATCTGGCGGAGATCGTCAACGAAAAGATCCTGGCGCCTATTCTTGATAAACGAAATACCCTGCTTTCTAAAAAGCATAACATTGAGGAGATTCTAAACGACGGGGCTAAGAAAGCGCGTGCCATTGCAGAGCAGACAATGGCCGAAGTCCGTGAGGCTGTGTTGTCATGAACTATAAATTACAGTTAGAAAAGTTTGAGGGTCCGCTGGACCTGTTGTTATATCTTATCAAGAAAGATGATATCGACATCTGTGATATTCCGATCTCCGAGATAACGGATCAATACATGGAATACATTGAGATGATGAAGTTGCTGGACTTAGATGTCGTGGGAGATTTTTTGGTCATGGCCGCGACCTTGCTGCAGATCAAATCCCGCATGCTCTTGCCGCCGGATCCGTTGGCTGTTGAAGAACCTGTTGACCCGCGCGCGCAATTGGTCCAGCGA
>JANNCL010000121.1:0-7329 GCA_031386565.1 Candidatus Omnitrophota bacterium | reverse complement strand
GCCGGATTATACAGCTAATGGATCCTTCTTATCTAGCCTGGGGATCGATGAAGAGGTTCGCCCTTTTGACGTCTATCCGCCCCCATTAGCGCCTGCTCCTTCTAAAACAGCAGAAGCGACGAATTTATTCAGAGCATTCTGGGACATGGGGCATATCCGGAATAATGTTGTCTATGACCTTAATGCAAATCCAGTCGCTGTTGATGTGCATGTTCCCAAGCGTTTGATGGACAATGTTTCCGCTTTGCCGACCTATATGGCCGCGCCTAATCTCTGCGCGGATACTGCAAAGCCTGAGGATGGGATCAATTGGAAGCCGGGCAAAGAGACCTATTGTCAGGCCAACTGGCCGTATGATGATTGCGGAAAATATAAATGCGCGGCGGCAGATACCGGCGGTGATTGCTGCACGGCGGCGGGTTCTGCTAACGGTGATTGGCCTGAAGATCAGCTGGATGATACCATTGACCGATTAAAAGTATTTAACCGCTGGGGCAAACAAATTCTAAAATACAACGCGGCCACGTTGAATCAAAGTTTGGATCAATGGTATGATTCATCCACCAACGGGATGGTATCCAGCGGTAAATATTGGCTGGGTCCTAAGTGTGCCGACATCAATAATCCGGATGCCGTGTGCGCGAATGAAGGGTATAGGAATGGTGAAGACGGCGGGGTACTATATACGATCAAACGGCGTTTGGACGCATGGGATAGCTATATCAGTCCCTGGCTGTACAATAATAATTTTGCCAATGATGCCTATTGGTGTGTGCCAAATAATCCCGGCGGGCTTTCTGTCCTTGAGCAAACGAAGATACAAGGCGTGTATATTTGGGGCAGCTTGAATACGGTCGTTAATTGTCTGAAGTGGTATTCCGACGACGACGCCAACCTGGGGGCGCATTCAGTTTTCCAGAAATGCCAGGCCACGATAGACGGGATCAAGGGTGATGCAGCCAAAGCGGGAAAATTCGAAGACTGTAAGACCTTTTACGATCTAAAAGTGCTCAATGCGGCCAAGGCCCAGACATATCTCGATTGTCAGACAAGGATTACCGGCATTTTATTTAATGCGGACGTGTCTCAAAAATATACGGATTGCAAAGCGGCGATCACTCCGGCATATTGTGCGTCCTTACCAACGCCGACCGCTCCTCCGGGCGTCTGTTCTGGGTTCGGAGCACAAAGCGCTGCGCCTCCTGCGGTCTTTGATACTTGTACCGGCGGGTCGCAATATAAGTCATGGTTGGATGCCAACATACTATTCTTTGGGCAAACAAGATCAACGTATTGCGCGGGTAACCCGGCGCCACCGGCCACTGCGTGTACGACGGATCTGGCGGATCTCGCGGGTCAGCCGGCTTATGATGTCTGTGTCGGCGCGAATTATACTAACTGGCTTCAAACTAAAGCTAATGGTTATGGTGCATGGACGGCATTTTGTCCGGCCAATGTCCCGTCCTTTGCGGGCACGGCCTGTGAAGCGTTGCCGGCTTCTTCAATTTTTCCGATACCCAATGCCTGTACCGAGCAAGTCAATTATTCAAAATGGTTAGATGACAGCATGAAATCATATAATGGCGGGGTCAGCAAGGCGGCATATTGCGGGCAGGCCGGCGGCCCGACACCTCCATCGCCGGAATGTGATGCCGCCTTAACCTTGCCGCGTTCGCTTTATGGGAATCCGCCGCCGCGATATGATGTATGCGATTCTCCAGCCACATGGAATACGCAGACCGGTCTATATCAAACATGGCTTAATAACAGCATGACGGGCATTGTGAATTTCCAACAGGCTAAATTCCAAGCCAGGTATAATTATTTAAACGGCATATTGCAAAGCGTGACAGCGGCAGACGATGCTATCAAATCATTCTCTACGGATCTGCAGAATTTCTTGACCGGACCGGTGCAGTCATTGCTCAATGCCCGTAATTCCATGAATGCCACAAAAGTTGACAGCATTCCTAATTCAATGATCTATGGTTGGAAAGACCAAGTCCCTCCCAAGGGTAAGAATCGCGATGGGTATTGGCATGTGGTCCAAGCGACAGTTGTGGCTCCTCCGAAACTTCCGTCGGTGGGAACAAGGACCACCGGATTTTTAGGTTCGACACGATGTTATTTCATGAAGGATTATACGGGATTAGTGTACGTGAATATCACGCGGTGGGATGAAGATCACGATCAGGCCAGCTTTGCGAATAAAATGCCGATCTGGAAGGTCAGTTTCAGAAAGGCGGGAACTGCCGATGTACATAATCCGTCCGGCGTTTGCGATGGGGACCCTTGGAATAGAATAGGCATCAATACCGCGCCTGATACGTACGCGAAGTTGAGCGCGGTATGGGGTTCGGAGACGAGCAATCTGACAAAAGACATACTTAAAGGCGCGTTCTTGATCGCCGGAACGCCAAAGGCCGGGACTGCGGCGCAACGCTGCTATGATCATGTCATGGCTAATCAAATCCCTAACGGTGTAACAACGACCGTTTGCGCGCGCTATACCAGGGATCCCAAGACATCGGGGATAGGCGTTCACTTCGAGGCGTGCCCATGATGATCCTTCGTAAAAAAAAAGCAGCTTCTATTGTGGAATACATGTGTTTGATTATAATCACTATAGGCGCGATGGTGGCGATACAGCCGCATGTTATTCGCGCGCTTGGCGGTAACTGGAAAAAGAGCGGGGACTCATTTGGTTTGGGCCGCCGCTATAACAGCAACACCATTGATTGTGATTATTTGCAACGGACCGCCAATACGGGCATTTGGTATGACGCGACCTGTTATCAGCAGTCGGTGCAAGCATGTGCCCCCGGTAACACCACGTGCGAGGATGGTGTCATGACATCATGCGCAACGGATTTTTGCACAAACCATTAAAAGGACCATATGTTTCTTATAGGGCTTTGCGTTATATTCCTTTCTGTCATGGGCATTGTTCTCATCATTGTGCCTGTTTTGATCAACAAGGCCGAGGCCGCGAATCAAAAGAGCCAGGCTAAGTTCGTTGTCAAATATGACGCGGTCTTGAGCGAAGACCAGATGAAGAAATCCCAGCGCATGGTCTTATACGTGCCGCTGTTCCTGGGGGGCTTGGCTATTTTCTTCGCCCCGCCGGACATGAAAGTCGTCGGTGTTATCGTTGGCGTTGTAGCAGGGGTAATTATCCCGCGCGTTCATTTGAGTTTTCTGATCGGCAAACGCAAGCGCATGTTCGCGAATCAATTGATGGACGCGCTCATGATCATGTCCAGTTCCTTTCGCGGGGGTTTGAGCTTGATCCAGGCCATCGAAGCGGTCGTTGATGAAATGCCCGATCCGCTGCGCCAGGAATTCGGTATCGTTCTAGGCGAGAACAAAATGGGCGTTGCCTTAGATGACAGTTTGAACCGTTTGTATAAACGCATGCCGTCGCCAGCCATGCAGCAGGTGGTGACCGCGGTCCTTTTGGCGAGGGAAACCGGCGGTAACCTGGCGCTTATTTTTTCGCGCATCATCGCTTCCACCCGCGAACGCCGCAAGGTCGAACAAAGTTTAACGACCCTGACGGTGCAGGGAAAGATCCAGGGTGTGGTCATGACAGGCTTGCCGGTATTGTTCTATTTCGCCGTATCGTCGAGCAATCCGCATTTCTTTGATGTCATGCGCAATTCCCCTATGGGGCAGCAATTGAGCATCGCGTGTTTTGTTATGTGGATATTAGGGGCGGGCAGTATTTGGAAAATATCCAAATTTAAGGATTTTTAATGTTATTTTTTCTGGGACTTTTGTTCACATTCTTTACGGTCATGGCTTTAGGGCTCATGTTCATTCCCTTCAAGCTCGTGCTGCGTCCGACATTGAATATGGATCCCATGGCGGATCCGTCGGTGACGGGCATCGCGGCCCCGCAAAGCCGTACCGCTAAGAAATCCGGCCTGGCCTTCGTCGTTTCCGACATGAGCCAGCGTTTCGCGGTGTTCAATAAGCCGTTTGTCGTCGGGGCATTAGGCCAGCGCATCGCCAAGGACCTTGGCATGGCCAGGATCCCGATCAGCGCGGAAGAATTCATTTTGATCAAAGAAGCAATGATCCTTGGTCTGCTTTGGCTTGTTTTCGCTTTCATGGAGCCTAGTTCCGAAGGGTTTATGATGGGGCTGTTCGTTGCCGTGGGAGCGGGATATTTCTTGCCGGAATTCTGGTTGAAAAGCAAGATCAGTAAAGTGCGCGATGCCATCGTGCGCGAATTGCCGGACACGGTCGACTTGCTTGGCCTTTGCGTCAACGCGGGTCTCGATTTTATGATGGCCTTAAAATACGTGATCGAGAAATCCTCGCGAACGATCATCATTCAAGAATTGCAGAACATGATCCAGGAGATCAATGTGGGTAAGCCGCGGCGCGACGCATTGCGCGACATGGCCCGTAAATATGACCTGCCGGATCTCTCCACCTTTGCCAGAACGCTCATTCAGGCCGACCGCATGGGTACATCGGTCAGCGAAGCATTAAATATTCTCTCCGAAGACATGCGCGACGCGCGTTTTAGGAGAGGCGAACAAATGGCCATGAAAGCACCGCTTAAAATGCTCATCCCGTTGCTGTTATTTATTTTCCCGGTAGTTGCTATTTTAGTCGCCGGTCCTGTCTTCTTAGACTTCTTCCAGAATAATCCATTAAAGAACATGGGTCATTAACCGCGTCGTTCCCGCGCTTGGAGCTATCATGCGCGCCACCTCTTTCGTCACGTGATAGATCAAATGACGAATGATATGTTGTCATCTTCCTGCCGCCCCGATCCTTTGTGCGGATCTATTGTTAAAATTTCCTCTTGAAAAGGTATATCATAGTGATATACTTTCGATAGGAGGTGGCTTTTATGGCTATCACAATGTCGAAAGAATTATTAGTTCGGCTTCCGGAACCGCTTTACCTTCAGGTCAAGCAAGTCTGCGCTCATGAATACAAGTCTATGTCAGCTTTTGTTCGTGAACTTCTAAAAGAGAGGGTAGAAGAGGCGTTGTCGGCTGAAGATTGGGATGATGTTCGTGCCGCACGTAAGGATTTTAAGACCGGAAAGAGTGTTTCCTGGAGATCTGTTAAACGTGACTAAATTCCAGATCGAATTGTCTTCTAAGGCAAAGAAGTTTTATGCGACTTGCCCAAAAGAGCTGGTCCATCGGCTTAATGATTGCTTTAAAGACCTGGAGAGCGATCCATATAGAGGGCCAAACATTAAGCGTTTGAAGACGCGTCCGCAGGAACGGTTGTATAGATATCGTATTGGAGGTTACAGGGTTATTTACGAGATCTTTGAGAAAGAAGTTATTGTTCTTATTGTGAAGATAGCCAAGAGAGCGGATGTTTACAAAAGTATCTAGCTTTGTGAATATTTTTCCACTTGCAAAGCGCTTTCCCGCATGTTACCCTTACCTTAATTCATGAATAGATTTGCCCCATTTTTAATGCTTTGTTTTTTACTTGACACTGTTTCTCCTGTTATTGCTGCGGATCTGCCCCTAAAGGCTAGATTAACGCTGCCAAGACCGGGAACTATGGTCAATGTAAGCCCGTCTTTTGCGGCTCCCACCCTGCGCGGCATCAAAGTCCATCGCGATGACCCGTTCCTTTTTGATTTTGTGTTAGATCAAGGCGATGGTTCGACAGTCTCGCCACAGATTCAAAAAGAAGAAGCGGCCAAGCTCGTCAAATACTTTTTAGCATCCGTCACCACCCCCGCGGGCGATCTGTGGGTGAACTTAAGCCCTTATGAAAAAGACCGCGTTGTGCCGCCAAGCTTTGGCCAAACGGAAATGGGACGCGACCTTTTAGCGCAAGACTATATCCTTAAACAACTTACAGCGTCAATCATTTATCCGGAGAGCAAGACCGGGAAACAATTCTGGGCGCGCGTTTATGAAAAAGCGAACAAGCGCTTTGGTACCACTCAGGTGCCCATCAATACTTTCAATAAAGTTTGGATCGTCCCGGCTGAAGCTCAAGTTTATGAGAATGCGGCGACCGGCACAGCTTATGTCGTTAAGTCGTCCTTAAAAGTATTGCTAGAGGGTGATTATTTGGCCCAGCATAAGGCTCAGAAGGCTTCTGGCGGGGCTAATTCACAGCAGTTGGGTACTGATGTGGTTCGGGAGATCGTTATCCCGTTATTGACCAAGGATGTCAACGAGGGCAAGAATTTCGCCACGATACGCCAAGTGTACAATTCCTTGATCTTAGCCACCTGGTTTAAAAAGAAGCTCAAAGACAGCGTCATTGCCCAAGGGTATGCCAATCAGAATAAGACGGCGGGCATCAAATTCAATGACGGCCAGAACGAGGAAAAGATCTATCAGCAATATTTAGAAGCATTTAAAGTAGGCGCGTACAATTATATCAAGGAAGAGGCTGATCCTTCAACCCAGCAAATGATCCCGCGCAAATATTTCTCCGGCGGGGCATCGTTTGCGATGGTCGCGGATGTGATGCGCTTTGTGAGCGCCTCCCCTGAAGAACGTGCTGGTAAGTTGCAGAAAGTAAGGGCAAAACTTGTATGGGCGGGAGCGATCCCTCTCTTAAAAGGTTTTGTTTTAAAAACTCCCAAGAAACTGGCCGCCGCTTTGGCAAAGCCAGCCGTTCTAGCCGGGCTGGCCCTCGCCGCGCCGCTTGGAACAGAGCAAAATCCTCCTCCGACACCGGTAGTTTCGCAGGTGCAGGCGGTGCAGAAGGTGACGATCACAGGGTATAACTTGGATGCAAAGGCTGAATTGGAAGACATTGTTAAGAATGCCGCAACAACAGATCAACAAAAAGTGAAGGCGTTGATGGTTTTTCTCAATAAATATGGTCAAGAGCCGGCTAGAATAAAGCAAGAAACGCAAACATTGTATCGCGCGCTATCACAGAACCCTGCCGCCAGCTTAGTGGTGGTTTATGAGGGTCCACAGGCATTGAATCCAACCGAGATCGACCCCACTCAAGATTCATTCATCGATCAATACGGGGCAAGCATTGAGAAGCTTTTTAAGGATAACGGGAAAGGTGTTATTAACCTAGATCTGACAATTGCGGCCGCGAAAGAGGCGGTGCAATATGTTTTTGCCCAACCTTATCAAATGGCCCGCAGAGCAAACCCGTCGGCATTTAACAGAAAAATTTATGTTGTGCGCATGGCTACGGAAACACTCAAAGATCTGGACAGGTTCGAAGAGGCATTAGCAGAGGTCAGAAAAAACCAGATCCTCGCAGGCAAACCAATAGTCGCTCTGTTAAGCCCAAATGTATTAAGTCTCTCGGGGTCGCAGTTTGTGGAGATTACGGGGAAAAGGGCTTCCAAAGTAATTG
>JANNCL010000291.1:0-1859 GCA_031386565.1 Candidatus Omnitrophota bacterium | reverse complement strand
AAAAGACGAGCGCATGACATTGCAAACAATGCTTCAAGCCAAGCAGCGTCAGCACATTGATCTGTTGATCAGGAAGAATCTGTTGATCGCGGATTATCAGAACAGCTTAGTCAATAAACTTACCGCCTATAAGCAGAAGTTTAACGGTGCCCAAAGCGATTGGGCTGTTCATCAGCAGGAATATGCAAAGCAGTTAGCGGAATTCAAGGCCTCCATTGACACGATGAATCAAAATAACGCCCAATTGAATGATGCCATACAAAAGACCAAAAAAGAAAAAGAGGATGCGTATCAGTTAATGGACCGTTTTAAGGACCGATTAAAGGAAACCGCGGACGTGAATGAGAATCAAAGCAAAGAATTAGCCCAATATCGTCAGAAGTCAGACCTGTTAGAAGCAAATTTAAGCCGGATACAGGATGACATGGCCGGTAAGGAAAATGTTTTAACCCGCACTCAAGAGCAGCTGGGTAAATTAAAGGCCGAACACGCGCAAGTTTTGCAGGATGTTCAGGTCAAAGATCTATCCTTGACCATGGCGCAGGCATCCATGCAGGCGAAGACAAAGCTCTTGCAATCCTTGGTCGATCAGTTAAAGGACCAGATCAAGATATCCGACGCTCAATTGGCCGCGTTGCGCCAGCAATTGAAAGATGCGGAAGTTCAAGTGACACAGGCCAATCGGCATGAGGATCTTGATCGTTTAAAGGAAATGCTTAAGAGTTCCCGCGAGGAGATCTTTCAGATCAATAATTTGCTAAAGAATAAAGAACAGCAGATCGAGAAATTACAAAAAGACCTTCAGGATAGTTCCATTGATTTTACGTCCCAGCATAAAGCCATCCAGGCCTTGAAGCTGGACATGGAGAAGCAAGAACGGTCTATTGTAAAATTAAACGATGACATTGACTGGAAGAATAAAGAGAATGCCCGTTTAAAAGCGCAGCTTAAAGAAAAGAAGATCGATCTATTGCCGGCATCACTGCAAGGCGTGGAATTGGTCATAGCCAAGGACCGCCAACAGATCGCGGAGCTGACCGCGCAGTTAAAAGCCGCAACATCAAGGATCACTGCCGTTGCCGCCCCGAAAGTCAGCGACCCGCAAGGATTGCGCCGCGCTTTAGAAGATGCCCAGGAGCAGATCGCTACCTTGAAAGAGAAGTTGCATCAGAAACTACAGGGTTTGGTCAAGAACGATCCTTCGGTGATCGGGATGAATAAAGAGATCCAGTCACTACGCCAAAGTTTGGTAGAAGTCATGAAAGAAAACGGTGATCTAAAGGATAAGAATGAAGATTTGTTCTACCAAATGCAGGAAATGCAGGACAACCTGGCCAATTGCCAGGAACAGATCAAAGCCCTTCCTAAAACATCTAAATGATCTTTAGATGAATGATTAACGTAAAACCATTGTTAATCGGTTTGCCGCATTATATGCTATGTTCAGATCTTGAAGGGAACATATCGTTATATGGTGTTAAATTCAAATAGTGTTATTAAGTGGGCGGTCGTCCTTGTAGCGTGGACATTGATCGTATTTGCCCCGGCTTTGAGCGGTGGTCTTCTGGAATATGATGATGCGTTTTATATCACCCAGAATCCGACCATTCATGAGCTTTCATGGAAAGGGCTGGGTGAGATCATCGCCGATAAAGAGCATCGTGGCGGTATTTTTCCGCTTCCTATGCTTTCATTCGCCCTTGAGTATCATTTTTTTGGGAATGATCCACTGATCTATCATATTGATAATCTGATCCTGCATGCATTGAACGCGTTAATGGTCTATGCACTGATATATTTGATCAGCGCCAGGATCGATCTTGCTTTTTTGACCGCGGTGCTTTTTTCTATCGCCCCGC
>JANNCL010000103.1:0-10425 GCA_031386565.1 Candidatus Omnitrophota bacterium | reverse complement strand
GAGGCTGTTCATAAACGGATCATTGAAGTTGCCACATTGATGGGAATAGAAGATGTATATGCTGTTCCTGCGGAACTTGCGGCAAAGATATTTCTTGGAGTAGGCGCTGATAATCCAAAAACTGTAAGTCCCAATATGGATGCCTTACGGTTGATGTATGAAAGGCCATATAAGAATAAAGATGCTTGGCAATTAGAGTCTGTGGATGGGAACGCATTGCACGGGCAAGTAAAGATGGCATTTAGCCGGGAAGAATTAGAGCTGTGGAAATATGTAGGCGGGCAAGGTTCAGATCATGCTATGAGGACACAAGAAAATGCTGAAGAGAATGTAAGAAGGCTTTTTGAAGAACAATTTCAGAGAAAATTATTTGGGGTCGAGCATCAATTTATATTGAATCTTAAAGGAGGTTCAAAGTTGCCTGTCATGCTCTCAAAGGCAAAACACGATTTTGGAAACAATATAGACATGTATACGTCGGATATTGTGTTAGCTCCATCTGTGATGGGCAAAGAAGATATAGGAAGAACTTTCCCTGATCTAGGATTTTTATATGATTTTGATCCAGTAGATGATTTTGCACCGCCTCAAGGTTCTATAGGACAAGTAGGGGTAAACATAATATTCCCAAGGATCATGATGGAACAATTAAGTGCTCTTGCTAAAGATCCTAATGCTTTTTACGAATTTAGGATGAATTTACCTAACCGCATTGGATACGAAGTGATTTATAAGGGAGAAATAGATCTTAATTTATACGAAATGAAGATGAAAGAAATGTTCGGGGATAATTATGATAAAGTCAAAGAATTGTTTGAGAAAACCTTTAATGAACTTCCTGTTATTATGATCACATATAATCAGGCAAGCGGTGCTTTACGGAGGTCTGCTAAGTATGGGCGTTTATTCCCCGATTGGATCGAAGCAATTCATCGTAGGGTGCTGGAGGCGGCTGTAGCCATGGGGATTAAAGAAGTTTATGCGGTTCCGGTGGAACTTGCGGCTGAGATTTACCCGGGTATGAAAAGCGCAGATGCTTTGAGATTGATGTACGAAAGACCATATAAGAACAAAGATTACTGGGGTAAGGCGCATGTAAATGGCAATGCTCTCTATGGACAGATTAAATTACTGTATGAAAAAGATGGTCTTGATTTATGGAAATATACTGGTGAGGGGGAGGAGCAAAGTCTAGGAGTTGATTCTGTAAACGCGGCCATGACCTCGGATCCATTCGAACACAATCGCGCGTTAAAAACCATGGCTGGTATAAGGGTAATGAAACAGCCAGAGCGGTCTTTGGTTAGGAATAATATCCTTTTAAAACAATATAGTGACGTTAATGATGTTGTTGATTATACCGCCCGGCGCATGGCCGATGTGGTGATCGGCAACAATGCCTTGAAGCATCCCACGCGCATGATCACGCCGACGGGGGGGACTTATGAAGCGGTATACGCGGCATTTGTGCGCATGGTCAAAGACGAAGGGATCGATTGTTCTAACGTGATCACTTATAATATGGATGAATATTATCTGGGGGGGGATCGGTCCAATGGGCTATGGCGTGATCATCCGCAAAGTTATCGGCAATATATGGAAAAACATTTGTTCGGGCCTTTGCGCGCGGCCAACGTGGGTTGGAAAGACAGCAACGCGCATGTGTTAGATGGGAATGCGGCGGATATTGAAGCTGAAATAAGGCAATATGAAGAGGGTATACGTAACGGTGGGATCGACATAGCGTTGGGAGGTTTGGGACGCACGAGTCATGTCGCTTTTAATGAGCCGATCATTTATGTGGATAGGTATATGTCACTATCGCCGGAGAATGCGAGGAATTTAAATGAATTTCAGATCAATCCTGACAAAGGAAAACATCTGGATGTCGTTAAAAGCATCTTGACGAAGCGATGGAAAGAACGCAGCGGAGAGGGTTTTAAAAAATATTTAAGAGATAAATTAAAGGCTGATCACCCCCGTCTGACGGAACAGGATCTATCCCTTTTTGCAGATAAACTATTAAATCAAACGGTCACTATTTATGTAAAGGATTTGGATGATGAAACAAAGCAGGCTTTAGAAGATGGGATCAAGGATTTTGGAGTACGCTGGGGTGCAAATACGGCACGCATTGAGTTCAAGGACAGCCGTGTACTGAATAATTTGATCACGCGCCATGTGCATTTGGCTTTACCAAGTATTTTAGATAACAGCCGTTATTTTCCTGATATCAATGATATTCCTTTTGGGGCATTGACCATTGGTTTAGCCACGCTCAAACAAGCGAAAGAGATCATCATTGCGGCGAATGGAGCGAATAAAACAGACGCTGTTGCCTCCGCCATCCTCAAGAACCCATCGTTAGAGATCCCGGCTTCAATGCTGCAGCTATATGATAAGGTCACCTTTGTTGTTGATACAGCGGCGGGTAAGGGGGTTGACAGTAGTCCATCCCTTACGGTAAACGCAGCCATGACCTCGGATCAATTGAAAGAAAATACTCCTGATGCATTGCTTGCTCCGGCAGTAACGGATATTCCTGTAACGCGGGATATGAGACCAAGGAAAGAAGTTCAAAGGGGGAGAGATATAATTTATAATGCGCTTTTAAAAGGACCTAAAAGCACTGCACAGTTAATGCGAAGAGCTGGGCTAACTAAGACACAGGTTTATAATGCTATGGCTTCAATGCGCGGTGAAAATGTATTTCAGAACTGGACAGGCAGAGCGCATAGAGCAAGTCAGGAAATGGATGAAGCAAAAAAAATGATCATAACGTATTATGAAACCTTAGTAGATCAAGGTAAGAAAATTGTCATATCAACCGTTGCAGAAGAATTGGGTCAGCCTATAAAGCTTGTTAGGCGGGTCATCCGAACATATCAAGAAACCCAGTCTGTAATAGAAGCGGTCAATCCATTGAGATTGTCACCAACGCTGAGTAAAAAAGGGAGAGCTGTTTCAATGGTTGGAGAAGATAATGCGATGGCATTGATGAGTTTTTCTCATCTGAAAGATTTTGGTATAGATACTGGAATGGATCGGCATATTTTTAGTTTCTCTAACGAGCCTAATTATGAAGAAACTATTGAAGAAATAAAGATAGGAACTAAGGAACAAGGCAAAGGCGGACTGCACATTGGCGTTTCAGGCATGCAAAATTTGGATTTCATGGCGGCAAGGAAATCAACATGGGGTATTTTGATTGACATCAATCCGCTCATGAGTAAGTTTTGGGATTTAATATCGGAAATCTTTAAGAGTGAACCACTGGTTACAAAAGAAGAGTTTATCGAGCGAATATCACAGAGATTGAAAGAGGGGCCAGAATATTTTCAAATATTTGAATGGCCGCTTTATCTATTTATGTATGAAGCAGCAGCATGGCTGCATGATGATGAAAGATTTGAATACATTAAAAAGATGTTTCTAGATGAAAGAATAATCTTTATCCAAGGCAATGTATCTGATCCAGAATTATTCGCGCATATTGATGATTGGATGAAGCTGGAGAACGTTTCTCTGGATACATTTTATATTTCCAATGTGGTAGATTTTAAAGAAACAGATCCAAAAAGTTTGTTAAGGAATATTCAAGCGCTCAGTAATGATGAAACCATTATCCTTGACTCAGATGGAACGGATGGCACGGTGTATCTAAAAGCAAATAAAAAGGCTGATTATCCCGATCAAGCGATGAAGGCCCCTGGCGGTATTGACTTAAACGGTGATAAAATGAACCTGCAGACCCGCAATTCCGGTGGGGATATCAAGTTCCAATTGGACCCTGCCATGCTTAAACAGCTGCAAAATGCCCCCGGCTTTACTCCAGTCATTATTAATATCCTGCCTTTGGTCGACCTAAAAATGTTCATGGGTATAGCCACTTGAATTTGACAAGGCGTTTTTTATGTGCTATCATTTTGATAGCAATCTAAAAGGAGGTTTGTTATGGCGTCTATTTTGGTGCGGGATCTGGATAAGGTCTTGGTGAACAGGATCAAAACGATGGCGAAGCAGAATGGCCGTTCTTTACAAGGGGAGGTAAAAGCAATTTTGACGGAATCGGTCGTTTTTACAAAGAGCCAAGCAGTGATGGTGTCAGAGAAATGGCATAAACTTTTAAAAGGTAAAAAATTATCGGATAGTGTGGAGCTTATTCGTGAGGATAGGGACAGTTGAAAAATTTAGTCATTGACGCCAATATAGCCGTAAAATGGTTCTTCCCGGAGAATTATGCTGATCATGCGTTGCGGATCCTTAAAGGCAATAGGGAGTTCATTGCTCCTGATTATATTTGGGTTGAGGTGGCTAATGTATTTCGGAAGAAAGTGCGTCAAAAAGAAATTCTGGATCAGCAATCTCAGGAAATGTTATCAGAGTTTCTCCGTATTCCTATTCAAACATTCCCCTCAAAGCCCATGATCTTGAAAGCGGTGTCATTAGCAGGCCAACTATCCATAAGTGTTTATGATGCGTTATATCTTGCTTTGGCGATATCTCACGAAACAGCTGTGGTTACAGCTGACCGTAAAATGTTTGATGCGATCAATAAAGAAGATCTCAATTCACATGTGGTTTGGATTGAAGATGTTAAGTGAGCATTTTTTCCTACCCTAACAGACTTCCTTTGTGTTAGAATAGCCCCTTCCTATGAATAAATACCATTTGATTATAAATAAGTTCAAGGGCAAAAAGCTCTTGGTCATTGGCGATCTTGTCCTGGATCATTATATTAAGGGTTCCGTGAATCGCATTTCACCGGAAGCGCCTGTGCCCATTGTGCTGCAGGAAGATGCTTTTTTTACTCCGGGCGGCGCGGCGAATGTGGCCAATAATCTGAGCAGTTTGGGTGCGGATGTGACCTTGGTCGGCAAGATCGGGGATGATATCGAGGGGGCTATCCTGAAGAAGGAATTAAGCCGCCGGCATATTCATACCAATGGTGTTTTTGTGGATGAAACCATGGAGACTATTTATAAAACGCGCATCATTGCCCAGCATCAGCAGGTGGTGCGCGTGGACAGAGAGACCTTGGGGCTTCCCAATGACACGATGTTCAAAGTACATATTTTACCGTTTTTGCAGAAGCATTTTACGAGCTACGACGCGGTGATCGTTTCGGATTATGGCAAAGGTATCGTGGATATGAAATTAATGGCGGCGATCCATGACCTGGCCCTTAAACACAAGATCCCGGTCGTTGTTGATCCAAAATTTGAAGATTTGCGAGCCTATGGTGTCGTGACATCTATTACCCCCAATAAGAAAGAAGCGGAGACCGCCCTGAAAGCGATTACCGAAAGTGCGCGAAAAGCATTTGGCATTGTTTCGGTTAAATTAGATAAAAAAGAAGATATTGAAAAAAATGGCCAGGGATTATTAGCTTATTTAGGCGTAGATTCTTTATTGATCACCCTTGGTGAACAGGGGATGTATTTATTTGAACATAATCGCAAGCCTTTCCCTATTGCGACGCGCGCGCAGGAAGTTTTTGATGTGAGCGGGGCCGGGGATACAGTGATATCGGTGTTCGCGTTGTGTTTAGCGGCCAAGGCTAATCGCCGCTATGCGGCGGATATTGCGAATTACGCGGCCGGAGTGGTGGTCGGTAAAATGGGCGCGGTGGCGATCGAACTAGATGAATTAAAGCAGGTGGTCAAAGCGGCATGAGGACGTTAGGCGTTATTCCCGCGCGCATGGGCTCAACGCGTTTTCCCGGCAAAGTGTTGGCGAAGTTAGGGCCCAAGCCCATGATCCAATGGGTTTGGGAAAAGGCGAAAGCGGCCAGATCGCTTGACGATGTGCTCATTGCCTGTGATCATGCGGATGTTCATCGTGCGGCAAAAGCTTTTGGAGCCAATGTGGTCATGACCGATCCCCGTCATCCGTCCGGCTCGGACAGGATCGCGGAAGCGGTCAAGGATGTTGACTGTGATATCATCGTGAATATACAAGGGGATGAACCTTTTATTGATCCGAAAACCATAGATGCCTTGGCGGGGTTATTGCAGCAAGATCCTGCGACATCCATGGGTACGGTTATCAAGGCCATTGATTCAGAGGAAGATTTTAACAATCCTAATGTGGTCAAATGTGTAGTGGATGCGGCAGGGTTCGCGTTATATTTTTCCCGGGCACCGATCCCTTACAAGCGTGATGTACAAGCGGGTGTTATTCCCCGATATAAGCATTTAGGATTGTATGCTTATCGTAAAGATTTCTTATTGCAATACAAAGACTGGCCTAAGTCTGCTTTAGAGGGCTATGAACAATTGGAACAGCTGCGAGTGTTGGAGCGGGGATATCGGATCAAGACGGTGGTGACAGAATATGAGTCGATCGCTATTGATACACCAGAAGACCTACAAAAGGCATTGGCATGGTTACAAAAACAGTAAAATTGAATAATAACGTGCATTTTGGCGGCAAGCACCCGTTCGTGCTGATCGCGGGGCCTTGCGTGATCGAATCGCCGGAAAGTGCCTTTAAGATCGCTCAGACTTTACAGAAGTTGACTAAAAAATTGGGAGTGACTTTTGTGTTCAAGGCCAGTTACGATAAAGCTAATCGCACTTCGATCCATTCTTTCCGGGGGCCTGGCATCGTCGAGGGATTGCAAACATTGGCACATATCAAGAATAAATTGGGTGTCCCCGTCCTAAGTGATGTGCATACGGTGGATGAGGCAACGTTGGCCGGGGAAGTTTTGGATGTGATACAGATCCCGGCGTTCTTATGCCGTCAGACAGACCTTATCGTGGCCGCGGCGAAGACGGGTAGGATCGTGAATGTCAAAAAAGGGCAATTTCTGGCTCCCTTGGATGTGAAGGGCATCATTAAGAAAATGGAAGAGGCGGGCAATAGTAAATTATTATTGACCGAGCGCGGTTCCAGTTTCGGGTATAATACGCTGATCACTGACTTTAAAGGCATGTGCGCCATGAGGGAATTGGGTTATCCGGTTGTTTTTGATGCCACGCATAGCGTGCAAAAACCGGGCGGTTTGGGCCATGCTACGGCGGGTGAAAGTCAATATATTCCGGCTTTGGCCAGGGCAGCGGTCGCTGTCGGGATCGACGGCCTGTTCATCGAGACACATCCGGACCCGGCAAAGGCATTATCCGACGGGCCGAATATGCTGCCGCTAAATAAGATGGAAGCACTGTTGAAAGATCTAATTGCTATCAGCAAGATCGTGAATAAATAATTTATGTTAAAACGCGCCAAAGAAGTCATAACGATCGAGGCGGATGCCCTCAAAGGACTGCTCAAGAACCTTGACGGCAATTTTGCGGCGGCCATCGAACTTATTGCCAAATGTCCCGGACGTGTGGTTGTTTGCGGCATGGGCAAGACGGGGATCATCGGGCGTAAGATCGCGGCGACCTTATCATCGACCGGAACGCCCAGTATGTTCCTGCATAGTGCTGAGGGTGTTCACGGTGACTTGGGGCAGGTCACTCCTAAAGATATTTTACTGGTTATTTCACAAAGCGGCGAGACGGAAGAAACGGTGCGTTTACTGCCGGCGATCAAAAAGATCGGGGCGAAAACGATCGCCATGACGGGAAATTTAAAGTCTTCTTTGGCCAAGCATTGTGATATTGTGTTGAATACCTCAGTGATCAAAGAAGGGTGTCCATTAGGTTTGGCCCCAATGGCTTCGACAACGGCAACCTTGGCGTTAGGTGATGCTTTAGCGGCATGCTTGATCGATCGCCGCGGATTTAAAAAAGAAGATTTCGCCTTTAATCATCCCGGCGGCAGTTTGGGACGGCGTTTATTATTGAAAGTAGAAGATATCATGCGCACTGGCCACGGATTAGCGCTGGTTAAGCCAACGACGAAAGTTAAAGACGTGCTGTTAACGATCACCAAAGCGCGCAGCGGCTGTGCGTGTGTCGTAGATGCGAAACAGCACTTGCTGGGGATCTTTACGGACGGAGACCTTCGCCGGCACATCAATGAAGGCGCGTTAGTGCTGGATCAAGCGGTTGCGGCGGTGATGACTAAGAAACCTACGGCGATAACCCAAGATAAATTAGCGGCATCGGCCTTTGATATCCTTAAGACCAAACGCATCGATGAATTACCGGTGGTGGATAAGGCTAATAAGGTCGTCGGTCTTGTAGATGTTCAGGATCTATTGAAGGCAGGATTGGTATGATCACGGAAGCGTTGAAAAAGATAAAAGTTCTGGTCCTGGATGTTGATGGTGTTTTAACGGACGGGCGTATCATTGTCGATAGCAACGGCGTTGAATCCAAGAATTTTGATGTGCATGACGGATTGGGGATCGTTCTGTTCCATCAATGCGGTTTTAAAACAGCCATTATTTCCGCAAGGCAGAGCGAAGTTGTTAAATTCCGGGCGAGTGACCTCTGCATCGATCAGGTGTTTGTCGGTGTGTATCCAAAGATCAAGGCCTATGAAGAAATGCTTAAGAATTTTGGCGCTAAAGATGAAGAGGTTTGTTTTATCGGGGATGACGTGGTGGACCTGTCCGTTCTAAAACGGGTTGGTTTCGCGGTGGCGGTCGATAATGCGGTTTTTGAGGTGAAAAAAGCGGCACATTATGTGACCAAGCGCCGCGGCGGTTTCGGAGCTGTGCGGGAAGTGGTGGAACTCATCTTAAAGGCCAAAGGCCAATGGACGAAAGAACTCTATGAACATTAAAATCTTCGGCGTGATGATGGTGATGATTTGTTCCGGTGCGGTGATCGGCATAGCGGATGATATTGCCCCTAACCAGCAATTGGAAGGTTTTAACCTTAATGGGTATACCAATAGCGGGAAGAAATCCTGGGAGATCAACGGGGACAAGGCGGACATCAGTGATGAGACCATCAAGGTCACCAATGTCAACGCGAATTTGTATGATCCGAAACAGAACGCGAATTTAAAATCAAAGTCCGGGGTTATCAATAAATCTAACGGTGATGTGCATTTGCAGGACGATGTTGTCCTTACCGCTGACCGCGGGACCACCATGACGACCGACAGTCTTGATTGGAGCCGTAATAAAGACCTGGTCAAGACCGAAGATAATGTGACCATTCAGGATGACAAAGGCACGGTCACGGGCAAGGGGCTGGTTGGGCATCCGAATTTAAAACAAGCACAGCTGAATGAAGATGTGACAGCGACGATCAAGACCGGACGGAACAAGGCTTTGTCAGGTTCTTTAGTACAGGTCACCTGTGACGGGCCGATGGAAGTGGACCAGCAAAAGATGAGTGCGGTGTTCAATCGCAATGTCGTTGCCCGCGAGTTGCAAACGGGCCGTCAACTGCAGGCGGATAAAATGACCATTTGGTTCGATGATAAGAATAAGAAATTAAAGAAGCTGGTATGCACAGGCCATGTGGTGGCCACGCAGGGTAATAATTCCACCTATGCTGATGAAATGATCTATACTGGCGATGATGAGAAACTGATCATGACCGGCAGGCCGAAATTGATATTTGATACCGGCACGGATGGCAGCAATAATCTTTTTGACAAAATAGGGCACTGACGCATGCGATTATTAGAAGCAAAGAATTTGGTGAAGGTTTACGGCGGCCGTAAAGTGGTTGATGGGCTGACGATCTCTGTCGGCCGTTCTGAAATAGTCGGTCTACTGGGGCCTAACGGTGCCGGGAAGACCACGTCGTTCTATATGGTCGTTGGCATTGTGGCGCCCGATCAAGGCCAGGTCATCTTTGATCAGGAAGATATCACCAAGAAACCGATCCATGAACGCAGCCGTTTGGGGATGGGGTATTTAGCGCAGGAAAGTTCTATTTTCCGTAAGTTGACCGTCGAAGAAAATATCTTGGCGGTGTTGGAAACGTTGCCCATTGGCCCGCAGGAACGCAAGCGCCGTTTGGAGTCGCTCTTGGAGGAATTGAATATTTCTCATTTGGCGAAGTCCAAAGCTTTTACGCTTTCCGGCGGAGAACGTCGCCGTTTAGAGATCACGCGGGCATTGGTGACCAATCCGTCGTTCTTATTGCTTGATGAGCCTTTTTCCGGCATTGATCCGATCGTGGTGGCCGAAGCGCAGGAGATCATCAAGGATTTAAAGAAACGGGGCTTGGGTATTTTATTGACGGATCACAACGTCCGTGAAACATTGGCGATCACCGACCGTGCATATTTAGTCGCGGACGGCAGGATATTGATCTCAGGCACGGCCCAGGACCTGATCAATGACCAAAAAGCCCGCAAGATCTATTTAGGGGAAAAATTTAGCATGTAGTTAATAAAAACAAAATAAGAATGGAGTTTGAGCAATGAAAGTCGAAGTTAAAAAAGTAGATGCATTACGCCGTGAATTATCCATTGAGGTCCCTCGTGAACGCGTCACCGCGGCGATGGACGAAATTTATAAAGAGATCGGTAAATATGCCAAGGTCAAGGGTTTTAGACCGGGCA
>JANNCL010000015.1:0-4995 GCA_031386565.1 Candidatus Omnitrophota bacterium | reverse complement strand
CGGGGGTGTGACTACTTTTGCCGATGAGACTGTTGTTTCAGAGAATCGCGTCACCAAGATCCCCAGAACCATAAAGCCTGATGTTGCTTCGATCCTAGGATGCGCCATTTTGACCGGGTGCGGGATCATGGGTAATACGCTCAATGCTGCGAAAGGTTCATCTGTCGCGGTCTTTGGTGTAGGTGGAATAGGATTAAGCGTTGTATTAGGAGCGAAAAGACGCGGCGTTAAAACGATCATCGCTGTCGATATTGAGCAAAAGAAATTGGATTTTGCCAAAAAATTAGGAGCTACGCATTTTTTGAATGCCAAGAGTCCTGAACTCTTGGTAAAGATAGCGGGGATCGTCCCGGGCGGTCTTGACTACGCTGTGGATGCATCCGGTAACAGACAGGCTATGGAAAATGCTTTTGCGGCGGTCAAAGAGAAAAGCGGAATTTGTGTTATTGCTGGCAATTTAGCCAAAGAAGAAAAGATTTCCTTGCATCCTTTTGAACTGATCAAAGGGAAACGTATTATCGGCACATGGGGCGGAGAATCTTTGCCGGATAGGGATATCCCCAAATATACGCGGGATTTTACACAAGGACTGCTGCCTTTTGATAAAATGATCACACATCGTTTCGGTTTGGAAGATATTAATCATGCGTTCAGTATCCTGGCGCAAGGTGAAGCGGGACGCATCATCCTAAGAACAAAAAATGCCAAATAAATTGTTAGAAAAAAGTGTTTGTGTCATTATTCCCGCTTTTAGGGAAGAAGCCAATATTGAAGCAGCCATCGATAATGCGGTGGCAGCGGTGTCATCCGTGGTCAGTGACTATGAGATCATCGTTATTGATGACGGCAGTCCTGATAAAACAGGCGACTTCGCACGGATCAAAGCGGAAGGCAATGCCAATATCCGCGTTGCGGTCAATGCTTCCAATCAAGGTTTTGGTTATTCTTTCGCACGGGGCGTTAAGATGGCTACCAAGGATTTTATCACGGTCTTTCCAGGGGATAATGATATGGCCGCCCAATCATTGAAAGACCTTGTGTTGGCGCGCGGTCAGGCGGAGATCGTTATTTCCTATATGAAAAAGACAGACAGGCGTTCTATTTTTCGCCGCTTTTTATCTTGGATGTTCGTTGGACTGATGAACTTGATATTTGGCCTGAAGTTAAGATATTATAATGGTGCGTTTATTTGCCGGCGTGATCTGCTTCAATCGATCCCGATCAAATCTACAGGACTTGCGGCTTTGGCAGAATGCATCATACGCCTGCTGCGGGCCGGGAGAAGTTATAAGACGGTTTATTTTGAGCATGTTGGGCGAAAACATGATAAATCTAAAGCTTTGAGTTTTAAAAGCATTAAAGCGGTGCTCACAACCATTGTTGTCTTAACCCGAGACATATATTGGCCGTCAAAATAAAGACCCCATCATGATCACGGTCCTTTTATGTGCTTTTTCTTTCGTTTGTGCGACAGTACTGCATATTTTTGCCTGTCGTTATTCACCAGATAAGAATTTAAAGAGTAAATTATTCCTGCAGATAAGCGCTGCTTTTTTGTTCGTTTTTATTGTCGTATCACTCCATTTTACTATGCCGCTCATGTGGGCCTGTATTATTATTTATATTTTGCTCGTCCCTGCATATTTGGTGGTGTATGTGACGACAGAGCTGGTGAGTCCGTCTAAAAGGATATTGATGAGCGTAGCCAACCCTCAGGGGGTGACTTATGCCGAGATCATTGAATATTTGGAGAAAGAGAATTTGATCACATCACGTTTGGATGAATTGGTGATCAGTGGTTGTCTTACTCGTGCAGGGGATTGGTATATACTTACATCATCAGGTCGGTCACTTGCGGCTTTTCTGGACATTTTTGGAAAGTTATTAGGCCGGGGGGTTGGAGGATGATGACGCTTAATACGGATGCACTCATAGTGCTAACCGGAACTTTATCTTTTATTATTTTTCTTTTGCTGCATTTTATTGCTTTTCGTTCTTTAAAGGCGGAACACCTCTTTAAGGGGATCATCCTGACGTTTCTTGCTGCCCTGGGTCTTGAGCTTTTTATATCAATATATTTTTTAAAGATGACAGGATTCTTAAGCTTATTCTTGAGCGTGACGATCTATGCCTTAATGGCTTTTTTCTATATATTGTGTATTTTCGGGCCATATGAAACATCCATTCGTATGCGTTTGATACGCGAGATATCTAAAGATCCTCAAGGAAAGACATTTGCCGAGATAGTAAAGCTGTATAATGAACGCGTCATATTGAATAATCGTTTACAAAGACTTCTTGGTTCGGGAGATGTGAGGCTTGAGAACGGCCGATATTTCTTGGGCAAGAACAATAATGCTTTTTTTATCCTGGATTCATTAGCCGGTTATTTGCATGCCTTTATCCACAAGACTTAGATCCCTTTTAAAATTCCTGCTGCCTGCAGCCCTATGGTGTTTTATTTACCGTGATATTTTATGGGGTAAGCTCAATGTCAGTGAAGATACATTTGCGGTTTATGCAGTTGTTAAATATTTCCTTGCGAACTTGAAGCTAGGCATATTCGCGCATTGGAATCCTTTTATCCATTGGGGGATGGGGCATATATGTCAGGTGGGTGAATATAACCCCATGTGGATATTGACATATTTTTTTAATTTCTTAGGTCTGGATTTTTATCATGCGTTCTTATCAACAGTCATGATCTATATGTTTATTGGCGTAATGGGTCTGTATCGTGTGTTGCTATTTCTCTTAAAAGACCGCTTCTTGGCTTATTTGGGATTCTTATTCTTTCTTTTTTCAGGTTTTACCATGGCTGTATTCACCCAAATGACGATCGTTCTTCTTTTTGTTCCGTCCGTCTGGTTTTTTTATTTCCTGGGTGATTTTTATGTGAGTAGGAGAACTTCCAGTATTTTATGCATGGCATTCTGCCTGATGCTGATCATGACGACATATATTCCCTTCTATTTTCTAACTGTCCTGATCTGTCTGTCCATATTAGGCTGTATTTTTTTTCCAAAAGTATGCTGGGAAATAATCATGGCCATAAAGGATTTTATATTTCGTAAACCGGGTGTTTTTCTATTCGCATTCTTGGCGGTTGGTGCGGCTGTCTTGGTAAGCTTCCTCAACTGGTTGTTTTTAAAGGCGGACTTTCTTGTATTGGCAAGACCGACTAACATAACTTACGATAAGATCAAGGATTCCGGAATATTGATCTCAGATATCCTGCGGGACAATTCTTTATTTGCGTTGATGATACAGGCCTTAAGAATACCGATGTTAGAACATGCGCGGTCGATATTCACGCTGGATATGATCGCATTTGACAATCAGCGTATTTTTTATCTGCCTGTCATGGCCCATGTATTGATCCTTTGCGGACTATGGACCAAGATCAACCGTCGCATCTTGTTGTGGGCCAGTTCTTGTTTTGTCTTGTTCCTGATCGCGATCACACGTTTGTCCGGCTTTTACCAATTTTTATACGATCATATATTCTTCTTTAGAATGTTCCGCAATTTGTTCATCTTGATCCCGTTCATTAGCGTCGTTTATATACTGTTGATCTTGGAGTCTTCAAAAGGATGTATTCAGTGGTGTTGTCAACGTTTCGGTAAATTCCAGAATATATTCAAGGCTCTTTTGATCGCAGGTACGTTGTATATGCCTTTTGTTGTCTTATCGGATCACGCTCAGAAATTTGCGAGTATGGAGCCTTCTGATCTTATCAAGGACTCAGTGACATTGCCCTTGCAAAGACCAGTTTTTTCATTTGTACGCCCTGTCTCGATCAGTGATGGACTTAAACCCAATGATGTTTATCGTCTTTATAATTGGCATATGATCGCTATGCGCGATACGGATCGTTTCATCACATTTAATTATGGGTACCCTACCCGATGGAGCAGGGAATTGGCTTTAGGGTATGACCGTTCTTTGGAACTTGCCGACTATCTGCGTTATAAATTTGTTATATATGACCGCATGCCAAAAGCCCCCTCATTAGAACACGCGGAAGATTTTTTGCAGTGGTTCACCGCAGAACCGATGGGGCAAGTGATCGACTCTTCCCGGAAGGGGATCACCGTGGAGCGTTTCAACGCTAATCAGCTGCACATTACTACACAGTTCGACCATGCTAAATTCTTAGTTTATAATGATAGTTATCATCCGTTTTGGAAGGTTTATGTAAATGACAAACAACAAACGTTGTATAAGACCAATTTTGCATTCAAAGGGGTTGCCTTACCGCCGGGCGTTTCCTATGTGCGATTTGAATTCGCCCCTTTAGGCGGGCATTTATTTTATATGGGTATTTTGATGTTCTTTTATTTATTCTTCTTTATGTGCGTATTTTTAAGGATTTTCAAAAAGGCATGATCTCATGATACGTAAAGTTTTATCTTTTTTTACTCGAGTTTGGGTTGTTTATGCCTGTATGTTCGTGGTCCTATACATCTTCTTTAACCGTAATCAAGTTGCGGATGATGTGTTAAATACTGCACGACCAAGCGCGGATTACTTGCATTTCTTTGCGTATGGGACCAAGCCTTTGGATGTTAAAGAGTTCAAGAGGGCTAAAGCATATTATTTAACGTTGATATCCGGAAAATTCTCAACGGCGGCCATGCACGCCAATCTTGGGTTTTGTGATTATTATCTAAAAAATATTCCCGGGGCTATTGAACATTACAAGAATGCGATCCAAATGGATCAGAAAATGTATGCCTTTTATCTTGATCTGGGCATGATCTACCAAGGCCAAAAGGACTACCAAAAAGCACAGGACATGTTCAAAAAGGCGGTCTTTTTATTGCCTAAAAATAAGAACGCCCTTTTGGATGCGATGCATATATCATCAAAATATCGAGAACATCTGATGTTCGAATATTATTTTCAACAACGATTGCCGTGGGACAGATTGATCGCTTACGTTCATTTGTTGGAATGTTTGTCTGCCTTAAAGATGTATCCAGAGGTTTTGGG
>JANNCL010000076.1:0-4250 GCA_031386565.1 Candidatus Omnitrophota bacterium | reverse complement strand
AAATTATCGGAAGAGGAGGGGGATATTGATCTAGGATCTTATCCAAAGTTGACCGCTGTTCAGAAACTCATTCTTGAGAACATAGCAGAGGCCTTTAATATGCGTTTAGTTGCGCGGTCTGTTGATAATAACCCCCAGCGCAGGCGCAACGACGATATCTTGGTGGGTAAAGAAATGCACTTATATCTTATGTTTGGTCACGTGAAGAGGGGCAGCGATTATTTATTTGCGATAAGGAAAGGGATCGTTAAAGCATTGTTGGAAGTAGTGCAAAAAGCAAAAGATCGTCGCAACCATAGCAAGGCATTTCCTGCTAATCAACGGATGGTTAACTTTTTACAGGATTTTATTACTAGAAATCAAGAAGCGGATTATAGGAGGTCACTTGTCTTGAGTTCTATAGCAGTTGGCGGGGAGATGTCACACCCTTTGATGATCGGGAAGGATCATTTAGGGAATGCGATCATAGTAAAGACCGCTGAAGATCAAGTGAGCCTGACAATACAAAAGATTGGTCAAATGCCGGAATTTGTGGTTTTTAATCTAGATAGATTGACTATGCAGGAGTTAGATCAAGATTGGATGTTTTTTCTCAATAAGGCCTTGGATGACCTTAGGGCAAGGATAGACAGTGCTATGACTGTCGGGAGCGATGTGCCAGCTGAAAAAAGATTTGTCGTTCTTGGTATACTGAAAAAAATGGAAAAGGTTCATATCGATAGTGTTATCATTACCCCGGCTAGATATGAAAATATAATTAATTTTGGCAATGACCTAACGGCAACGATCGTGGTTGGATTTGGCTCGGTCAATAAAGATTACGTAAGGACGTTGTCTTTGAACTACATCAATGCTAGTGGTTTAAGTGATTCGTGGGAGGTATATCTTAAGGAACCCCTTGTTTATTCTGGGAAGGCGACATTAGATAAGATCCTTGAACTATTTAAAGATTCTGTAAGATTTGGAGTGTCACAGGGAGAGCAAGTAACAAACGCCCGAGGTATTATTTCTGGGCCATCCTCCATATGGGGGAACTTATCTGAGAGAATTTTGAGACGCTCGTTAAGTGGCCTGCAGCCTGTTGTACAGCAGCCTAAGGTCATTATTGGGGGTAAGGAAGAGGATCGTTTTACACAAGGGACAGAGCTGATGAGAACTATTAATCTGTTCTTGTGGCTGTTGGAAGATCTTCATTCGATAAGCATCACGCGTTTTAGAGATTTTTATAGTGTGCGGTTTATGCAGGGTCTGCCAACGATGCGTATCTATACAGATCCGAGGGATAATCGTGTCAGGAGTGTAGTTTTGGATAATATCGGAAGAGTTTTATCAGTCGATCTTGATTCTCCCGACAGAATAATACAAAAGTTATTCTTTGACGGCAAAAACTTAAGCACGCTCGATTCACTGTTGAGTGCCATAAAATATGATCTTTTGGTTCATCTTTGGTCGATCAAAACAAAAAAAGAAAGTCTCGATCCTTTACTAGAGGCTCTTTCATTAGCTGATCTACAAGGGATCGCCCATCAACATGAGGAATCGCCTGAAATTGATGCATACTTAGCAAGCAGAAAAGCCTTAACTTTAAAGAATACGGCCTATCATGTTATAAAGATTGATACAGTTGCGCTTGAAAGCATTGGTTCTCATGAAGCTTTTGAAGGCTTAAATATTGCCGAGCGGCTAAGTCCGAAGAATAATGGAGTGCATAATTTTACTTTAAATGGCGGGACCAGAAGATCTTTAACAACTCCTGCGATATATTTGGGTTATTTTCATCATTTATCGAACACACAAGTTAAGATCATTAAGGATATTTCTAAAAAATTTCGTCTATCCATTGTTCCTCATGATCAACAGGACCGATATTTAACTGAGTTTGCCGATGATGGCTATTATTATCTTGTACCTAACCAATTCATGAGTGCGGATGCGGTGTATTCCTTAAAAGACAATATTTATTTTTCATTATTAGAAGCCATTTATGGTCGTTCACTATCAGAGCGATCAGGTGTTCCCCGTGATCATCGTGATCTGACTGATATTCTCGCATTCTTGAAAAAATACGTCATGCAACCGCAGCGGTCTATTACGCATGATCAGATACATGTTCATTCCACCATATATTTACAATTGAACCATCATGTTTGGGGTATGGCGAGTGCGCGTAAAGATTATAGAAAGGGTGTTTACGTTGTAAATATCGTATTATTCGCAGGCGTTAAGGTTGTGAATGTGGATATTTCTTTAGAGGACGCTTTCATTGGAGATTGGGGAGGCATTCTTTTACATGTGATAGATAATATCAATAAAGGATTAGATCCTCCTGATAGTGCAATGAAAGCGCCCGGGGGGATAAACCTCAATACACAAAGGATGGGGCTGTCGGTCGCTAAAGAAGGGGCTGGGGTTAATATGAATTTAAACCCGGATAGGATCGATCGCATTCAATATCGAGGTGTGGATGGTTTAATTCCTGTATTTTTAAGGATCACGCCAATTAAAAATATCGCGTCCTTTCTAAATTGAACCGTATAAGGAACCACATAAGTGGAATTAAGTTGAAGACGACATAATTTGTGTTATAATCTCCCCCTATGATTTCAGCAAGCAATGTAACCCTACAATTCGGTAAACGCATTCTTTTTGAGAACGTCAGTATTACTTTTAATCCTGGCAACTGCTATGGCATTATTGGGGCCAACGGGTCAGGTAAATCCACGTTCCTAAAGATCCTTTCCGGCGATATTGATACGACTTCTGGGACTGTCGCGGTCGCGGGAGGCAAGCGTATTTCGGTCTTAAAGCAGGATCAATCCGCTTTTGATGAGGTCAACGTTCTCATGACGGTAGTCATGGGGCATAAAGAGCTTTATAAGGTTATTCAAGAAAAAGACGCCTTATATGCCAAGCCCGATTTTAGCGACGCGGATGGTTTGCGCGCGTCAGAATTAGAAGCTGAATTTGGGGAGATGAATGGCTGGGACGCGGAATCAGAAGCGGCTAAGCTTTTAAGCGATCTGGGTATCAAGGAAGATTTACATCAACAGCTCATGAAGACTTTGGAAGGTTCCCAGAAAGTGCGTGTCCTTTTGGCACAAGCCTTATTTGGTAATCCCGATATCTTGATCCTGGACGAGCCAACAAACAACCTGGACGTTGATACCTGCATGTGGTTGGAAGAATTTTTGATCAATTTTCAGAATACCGCCATCGTTGTCTCGCATGACCGCCATTTCTTAGATAAAGTCTGTACCCATGTCTGCGACATTGATTTTGGTAAGATACAGTTATATTCCGGTAATTATAGTTTCTGGATAGAAGCCAGCCAGTTAGCATTGCGTCAGCGTTCAGAATCCAATAAGAAGGTTGAAGATAAACGGAAAGAATTACAGGATTTCGTCGCCCGTTTCTCTGCAAATGCATCGAAAGCCAAACAAGCTACGTCCCGTAAAAAGATCTTGGAGAAGTTGACCTTAGAAGAGATCAGGCCTTCATCACGTAAATACCCATTCATTAATTTTAAGCCGGAACGCGAGGCGGGTAATGATGTGTTGCATATCGATAATCTGACCAAGTCGGTCGACGGTCAACTGATGTTCAAGAATTTCTCTCTGCATGTTAATAAGGGCGATAAGATCGCTTTTGTGGGGCCCAATGACTTAAATAAAACGGTGTTGTTCAATATCCTGATGGGTGAAGATAAAGCGGATAGCGGCAGTTTCAAATGGGGCGTTTCGACGACCCAGGCCTATTTTCCTAAGGATAATAAGAAATTCTTTGATGTCGACATGCATATCATCGACTGGCTGCGCCAATATTCCAAAGAGACTGATGAGAACTTTGTGCGCGGTTTCTTAGGGCGCATGTTATTTACCGGTGAAGAAAGCTTGAAGCAGGTACGGGTGTTATCAGGAGGCGAGAAGGTGCGCTGCATGTTGTCGCGCATGATGTTAACCGGTGCCAATGCCATCATCTTGGATGAGCCGACCAATCACTTGGACCTGGAATCGATCACGTCGCTCAATAAAGGTTTGGAAGTATTTCCCGGTACGGCTATATTTTCCTCGCATGATCATCAATTGGTGCAGACGGTTGCGAACCGTATCGTTGAGTTAACGCCCAATGGCTATATTGACCGCGTTGGCATGCCTTATGATGATTACTTGGAAGATCCTAAGTTGACGGAAGTACGGCATCATTTGTATGATAATTTGTCTGTAAAGTAGGAAAAATATTTCTGTGGTAAC
>JANNCL010000072.1:0-12526 GCA_031386565.1 Candidatus Omnitrophota bacterium | reverse complement strand
TGAAACTAAGCGTCAGGAAAAGCGGCCCGCCGGTATCCGCCAGAATATCACCTAGGCTTGATTTCTTTAGTTCTCCGACTTCCATAAAAAGATTAGGCCAAAGTTTCAGTCCTTTATTGGTAAATTTCCCCAGTTCGCTGCTGCCTTCGGTAAAGAAAGTGAAGAACCCGCTGACACCATAGATCATGACTCCCAGGGTGATCGTGACACCTAAAAAAGTAAGCAGAAAGGCTGTTTGCTTAAGGATGATGCTGGTGTTTTTTTGAGCAAAGCAACTGTAGCCGCCGATGATAAAAGCGGCCATGATCGTTAAGAAGAAGAGGAATATCCAGCCCTGCCAAATGAGGGAAAAAAGCTCCAGGCTTAAGGCTATTAATGATGCCAGGAAAATGATCTTACGGGTATTGTCGGTAATGGCAGCTTTGAAGACGATTCCTAAGAAGATGATCGTAAATAGTAAATTATACGGGTCAGTGTCATACCAGCCTAAGGCACTGCGTTTGAGGAACACCGGGAGCATGGCAAAATAAAGGCACGCGATCCCGATAACCGGATAGGATAAAGCAAATAAGCGGGCGCACCAGATGAAGGCGCCGATCACAAAAATGGTCAAAACAATGGGGGTCAGCGCCACGGCTTCCATGAGTTTGATGGAATGGTTAAAGCATTGAGCTATTTTGTATATGGTAAATCCAACATAAGGATGAAGGCTTAAAGGCTGCCAGTAGCCGAACGGTGCGCCCATTAAGGGATTAAAGTATTGATGCCCTTTGATGACCTCGGCCATTTTACCGGTGGTGACAATATCTTCCGTTAAATTATAGAAATAAAAAGGATCGGCTTCCAGCAGGTAGATATTATTGGGCAATTTGCTTTGGACGAATAATGCGTCATTGGCGTTCTCGATGGCGTGGGCGACATTGCTTTTTTCTTTGCGCAGGGTTTCATTCAGCTGACGCGTGGCGATCTGCGATGCTTCTTCAATGGACATTTGCGGATATTGGGCGTGGACTTGAGCTAAAAAGTTTTGTTTGAGCTTATAAACGACCGCCATGGTGGCCATTTCATGCGTCGGCGCCCAGATATGTCCCCAGGCCGGATAAAGGCGGATGTACACCGCGAAAATGCTGACAAAGATCCAAATGGCGATCGCGGCGATCCACGGTTTTTGAGTGTTCTTAAACATAAAAGGCATTATCGCGAAATATTTTTCATTGTCTATTGATATTTGATAGTGTTCGCAGGTATTGTTCGTGCATTCGATCGGAGGCGATGCACAGGCTGGAATGCGCTTTGCTTTGATGTTTGCCCATGACCATGCCGAGTAATTTTCCCTGGCGGTTGAAGATAGGGCCGCCGCTGTCGCCCTGATAGAGGCTTAGATTTGTTTCGATGAATTCAATAGTGCCGGATGATTGGCTTTGGATAAGCCCGGTAATGTTGCCAGATAAAATGCTGTGATCATTATAATCAGAAGAACCGATGGCCATGATGGATTCACCGACCTGGGCTGTCGCAGAGTCTGCGAATTTAACCGGGGCAAGAGGCCCGGCCCCATTGATGCGCAGGATGCTAAAATCATGGTCAACGGAAACAAAAAGCACCTGGGCGAAAAAGATGCGGCCGTCATGGAGAATGACATTGATACGGGGAGCATTCTTGACGATATGGGTATTGGTGATGATCCAGCCTTTGGGATCAATGATGATCCCCGTCCCTTGACGGGTGTAGGTTACGCGTTTCTTTCCTTTGGGTGTAGTCATGGTCCTGGTGTAAACTGTTTTGATGCCAACCAATGATTTCTCTAGTTTTTGCATCTGATCTAACAAAGAAGGCCCTGCGTGAGCGCAGGTTGCAGATAAGAGCAAAAAGATAAGGCTGTAAATAGTGCTTAACATTATTTTATTCTACCGTATAATAAACGTTCATGTCTAACGTTATTATACGCTCATTTGCGCCGGCTGATCGTCAAAGTGTTCGGGATATATGTGCCGATACTGCGGATAAGGGAGAGCCTGTTGAGGATTTCTTTCCCGACCGGGAAAGTATTACAGATCTGTTATGCGCTTATTATACGGATTATGAACCCCAGTCAGTTTTTGTTGCCGAAAAAGACGGGGTGATCGCTGGGTATGTGATGGGTTGTTTCGATAATCGCCGTTATGGGTTGGCCATGACCTGGATCTTGATCCCTAAGGCATTGTGGAAGGCTTTTTGTAACGGAGTTTTCTTTAAACGGCAGTTTTGGGGTATCATGGCCGGCATGGTGCGCAATTGGCCAAGGCTTTTTGCCTGGCGCAAGCAATCTTTTCACAGCCATGAAGGGCATTTGCACATTGGGATAACCAAGGCATTCAGGAATCAGCAAATAGGCGCCAAATTAGTTAATGCTTTGTTTGACCATGCGAAAACAAGACATATTGATGCCTTGGCCGCATCGGTGCATGACGGTAATCCGTCGGCCATGAAGTTTTTTGAAAGGGCAGGTTTTCAGATCACGGAATGTTATCCTATGATCATGTATAACAAAGGGGATTATGTTCCCTACCAATCACTCTTATATGTTAAAAAAGTTTAGCCTTCTTTTAATAGCACTGTTGTTCTATGGTATGGGCGCTGAGGTTTCCGCGGATGCTATCCCGGAGATTAAGTTATCGCCGGATGATCGTATTTTGGTCTTAGCCCCGCATCCGGATGACGAGGTTCTGGGAACGGCCGGTATTTTGCAAAAGGCCGTGGCCATGAAGCTGCCGGTCAAGGTGGTGTTCTATACCTATGGCGATAGCAATCAATGGTCTTTTATGCTTTACCGCAAACATCCGGTGCTCATGCCCAAAGCCGTTCAGTCGATGGGTCTTGTCCGTCGGGATGAGGCCATAACAGCTGCCAGTATTTTAGGTGTTAACCGTCAGGACCTGATCTTCTTAGGATATCCGGATTTTGGGACCATGAATATCTGGTACGCGCATTGGAATGATCGTCCGCCGCTGACCAGTATGTTGACCCGCGTAACAAAAGTCCCGTATCAAGGGGCATTGCGTCCTGGGGCTATGTATAAAGGGGATGATATTGTACAAGATCTGCGTTCGGTGTTGCACACGTTCAAACCGACAAAGATATTTTTATCACATCCCGCTGATCATAACGGGGATCATTTATCCTTGTATTTATTTGCTCATGTGGCTGTTTGGGATGAAGATATGGAAGATAGGATCACATTCTTTCCATATCTGATCCATTACATCGGCTGGCCAAAACCGTTTGGTTTCCATCCTGATAAGACAATACAGCCGCCGGAAGCTTTATCGAAGATCATTGAATGGAAGCAGTATCGTTTGAGCAAAGAGGAATTTAATCTTAAAAAAGCGGCAATACAAGCGCATAAAACACAATACACGTCATCACGCAGTTATCTATCGTCTTTTATCAGGACCAATGAATTATTCGGGGATTTTCCCTTGATCCGGCTGCATCTTAATGAGAATTCTTCCGTTTTCTCGTCCAAGTATCAGTTTGTCCCGAGCGCTGAGCTTCCGGAGGAATTAAGTCCGAAAGAAAAAATGGCTTTCGTCGGGATCGAGTGGAAATTCGTACGCTGGGAAGGGGACCATTTATCGGTCTCTATCGCATTGTCAAAGCCGCTGGCGGCTAATGTGGAAGCGACGATCTATATTTTTGGCTATCAAAAAAAAGGGGGCAAGGTCCCATTCGCACAGATGCCTAAGATCAGTGTTAATTTAGGGGTCCTCAGTTACAACGTTTTTGATCAGTCCAAGCGCATTGATCAGAATTCAGTGGAGGTTAAGCGTAGCTCTAATGAGATCATCATCAATGTTCCCTTGAAGTTGATCGGGAATCCTGACCGTATCTTAACTAGCGCGCGCACCTATTTGGGGAATGTGCCCTTAGATAGTGCCTCTTGGATGGCTGTGGAGCTAAATTAAAATGGACTTTATTCATGCGGTCATTTTAGGTATTGTTGAGGGAGTTACAGAATATTTGCCGGTGTCTTCCACCGGGCATATGATCATCACTTCCCACTTGCTGCATTTGACGGAATCAGAATTTCTGAAGACGTTTGAGATCGCCATCCAATTAGGGGCGATCGCGGCTGTTTTTTCTTTATATTGGCGGACATTTCTGTTGGATTGGGAAGTCGGCCTTAAGGTCATGGCGGCTTTTTTGCCGACCGCGGTCATTGGTTTTGTGTTATACAAATTGGTCAAACATTTTTTATTAGGGAATATTCTGGTCGTGGCTTTGTCATTGTTCATTGGCGGTGTCGTTTTGATCGTGTTTGAGAAGCTTTATAAAGGACAGGAAGGGTCCGTTGATCGTTTAGAACATATCACCTATCCTCAGGCGTTGATCATCGGGTTGTGCCAGTCATTGGCGGTGGTGCCCGGGGTCTCGCGTTCTGCGGCGACCATTCTATCGGGATTGATGTTAGGTATTACCCGCAAGACGATCGTGGAATTCTCATTCTTACTGGCCGTCCCGACGATCACGGCCGCGGTGGTATGGGATATGATCAAGAGTTCTTCGGATATTCAGGGGGCGCAATGGGGTTTATTAGCTGTTGGTTTTATTGTAGCCTTTGTGGTGGCATGGGGGAGCGTTAAGTTCTTGCTGCGGTATATTAAGCGCAATGACTTTGTCGCTTTTGGCGTCTACCGTATTATAATTGCGGTGGTTTTATTGTTTTTATTCTTTAAATCAGGTATCATATCAAAATGAGTTTTATCGAAAAGCTGAAAAATACGGTTATTGGCAAGGCATTGAACCCCCACGAAGGGGGGATGTTCCATCAAATGTCTCTGATCGCTTTTTTTGCTTGGGTCGGTTTGGGGGCGGATGGGTTATCTTCATCGTGCTACGGTCCGGAAGAAGCTTTCTTGGCGTTAGGCCAGCATCAGCATTTAGCTGTTTTTGTGGCGTTGGCCACCGTGATCACTGTTTTTGTCATCAGCGCTAGTTATGCGCAGATCATCGAAGTTTTTCCGTCCGGCGGCGGCGGTTATCTGGTGGCCAGCAAATTATTATCCCCCAATTGGGGCATGATTTGCGGCAGTGCATTATTGATCGATTATTTGCTGACGATCACCATTTCTATCGCCAGCGGTACAGATGCATTGTTCAGTTTCCTGCCGCTTGACTGGCAGCCATGGAAAATGCATTTTGCCGGTTTTGCCTTAATTGGTTTGATGGTACTTAATTTGCGCGGCGTTAAAGAGTCGGTCCTTCCTTTAGTTCCCATTTTTCTGACATTTATTTTCACGCATTTTTTTATCATCGTTTACGCGGTATCTACGCATTTAATGGATTTTCCCCAGATGGGAAACTATATAAAACAAGATGTGCATAGTTCGTTTTCTGAGCTTGGTTTCTGGGGATTACTCTTTTTAATGCTTAGGGCCTATAGTCTCGGAGCGGGTACCTATACCGGCATCGAAGCCGTTAGTAATGGTATGCCTTTGTTGCGTGAACCAAGGGTAAAAACAGGCAAACGGGCGATGCTCTATATGTCGTTATCTTTAGCCTTTACGGTCATGGGGCTGATGGTCGCGTATCTGATCTATCAAGTAAAACCGCAGGAAGGAAAAACTTTAAACGCCGTGATGTTTGGCACCATGTCCCAACACTGGGGACCGGGCGGTTATATTTTTGTTCTGGTGAGCTTGATATCCGAAGCGTTGCTGTTATTCATTGCCGCTCAAACGGGATTTTTAGGAGGTCCCAGGGTTTTGGCCAGCATGGCGGCAGACAGGTGGTTCCCAACTAAATTCGGTTCTTTAAGTGATCGGCTGGTCTATCAAAAGGGAATCCTATTGATGGGCATAGCGGCGCTGGCGACTATGCTCATGACGCATGCCTCGGTTAAATTCCTGGTGGTACTCTATAGTATTAACGTTTTTATAACATTTTGTTTATCACAAATGGGGATGGTCAAGCATTGGTGGCTGTCGCGTGCCCGTAACAAAGAATGGATAAAAAAGATCTTTGTTAATGGTCTTGGGTTTACCTGTACGACTTTTATTCTGATATCGGTCACGGTCATAAAGTTTCATGAAGGCGGATGGATCACTTTATTGATGACCGGGTCAGTGGTGGCGTTCGCTGTCGCTATTAAAAGACATTATATCAATACCGCTAAACAATTAAAACGATTAAATCCGTTGGTGCAGGGCATCATTGCCAGCAATGCGTCGAAATTAAAAGTGGAAGGACCAAGCGCCTTAGACCCTAAGGCTAAAACAGCTGTTTTAGTAGTCAATGGTTTTAACGGTCTGGGTTTACATACATTATTTAATGTGGTGCGTTTATTCGGGGACCAGTTCCGTAATTATGTTTTTATCCAGATCGGCGTCATTGATGCCGGTAATTTTAAAGGCCAAGAAGAGGTTGAGGCCTTACAGATGAAGATTGATGCTGATAATCAACGTTATGTGCTCTATATGCGCTCAGAAGGTTATTTTGCGAAAAGCTACACATCGACAGGCATTGATGTTATTTCTGAGGTTGAAAAGATCAGCAAGCAGGTTGCCCAGGAATTCCCGGGAGTCGTTTTCTTTGGCGGGCAAGTGGTCTTTGAGAAAGAAACGTTCTTCAATAAATGGCTGCATAACTATACGGTTTTTGCCTTACAGCGTCGTTTGTACAGCCACGGTATTCCATTCGTCGTGATGCCGATACGGGTGTAACATGGGTGGAAAGCTTAAATTAGACCTGCATGATATCTTCAACAAAGGCCGTGAGATCGACGATGCCTTGCAGGAATTGATCGATGACGCCGTGGCCAAGAACATTGACATCGTGGAGATCATCCCGGGCAAAGGCAGCGGCCAGCTTAAGAAAAAAGTCCTGCGTTTCCTGGAACAGAAACATATCAAGGCATTGTACCGCCGGGTAGAGAAAGACGATAAGAACTTCGGCCGCGTTTTCGTTCACTTCTAAGTCATGGAAAAGATCAAAGCATTCCTAAAGGGTATTTATACGCAGATCGCCGGCATGCATGATTCACCGCATCATGTTGCCTTAGGTTTTGGGATGGGTGTTTTTTTAGGCATTTTGCCTTTTACCGGTGTCGTCGCCGCCGTAACGCTTGCCGTCATTTTTAAATTCAATCGCGCCGCCGCGCTGCTCGGAAGTGTGATAACGAATACGTGGCTCAGCGTGGTCACCTTTTTTATTGCTGGGAAATTAGGCTGTCTGCTTCTAGGGTACGATTGGGACAGTATTTTAAACGAAGCGCAAGAAGTGATCTCCCATTTTAGCTGGCGATCGTTCTTGGGGATAGCCAGCTTAAAGGTCCTTTTACCGTTACTTTTAGGGTATTTGATAGTTGGGGCGGTATGCGGGTTTGTGTCGTATTGGGTTGTTTTGATTATTTTAAATCGAAGAAAGCGCTAATATTCCGGAAAGGTTCTTTAAATGAAGAAATACCAGTGCTTTTATGCGGCAGTTCTTGTTCTTTGTTTGCCATGTTTTGGATGCGCTTCTTTTTTGACAAATTCAAGTTCAAAAGACTTTATGAACAACCAGGATAAAAATGTGGGTATCATTGTCGGTAAATTAAAGACGAATTTTCCTGTTAATTCGGCCATTGCCGTCCGTAATACTGAAACGGGGCAGTCTTATAGTATTGTGAGCGAAACAACAACGGATGTGCCTGACAAAGATCATTATATGAATTTATTCTATTGTGTGCAGCTTCCAGCGGGAACATATATGATTGATTCCGTAGATACAGAAAATGCGAATTATAAGGGTAGTCCTATTGATGTGAATGTTCGATTTAAGGTAAGGGCGGGCGTGGTTCAATATTTTTCAACGCTGATCATAGAAAAACAGCTGATGACAAGTTTAGGGAATACATTTACAGCCCGTTTGAAAATGCGCTGGGAGGACGAGTATAATACGGCTGAAAAGGAGCTTAAAACTCAATGCCCATGGTTAACGGATGCGCAGTTGATGAAACATTAAGTATTCTGGTTCACTGGGAATTTTACTTGTCTTTTTTTTCGTGTGGGGATATACTAACGTCGTCATGTTAGATAATCGACGTCATATGCGTATCCGAGAGATCACCGATGTGCGGTGGACTGTCCTTGGTTCCGAGCTTTTGGGTGAGGGGAAGATCCTCAATATCAGTTTTTCCGGGATGTTGCTGCAATTGGATCGGAATTATGATCCTCATATCCGTGGTAAGCTGTATGTGGATGCCCCCGGGGCTGAACCTTTGGTTTTTGGGCCGAAAAAAGGGCGGGTGGTGTGGACAAAAAGGATCGAAAGCACCAATGGTTTTCAATGCGGGTTGGAATTCGATCGGGATATGCCTTTTGATAAGCCGTTGGATCAGTGGATCGATAAAAAATCAGACGAAATAGCGTTAACGACCAACGCCAATATATTGAATCATTTTGTTTAATAAGTAAATGAGGAGGAATACGTGGCAGAAACAGTGATGAACAGTCAAGAACAAAAGAACGATCAGGTTAATGATGGTCAACATCAAAAGAAAACACTAAAATTGATCATCGGGGGTATTTTAACCGTGATCATGCTGGCGTTAACCGGCTATGTGTTGAACTTGCAGAATCAGAATTATTCGACCTTGAATCAAAGCTCTGACTTATCCTTGGCATCGAATGCCCATCAAGCGGCTAATTATCGTGCCTATGTGAAAGAATATAAAGAAACCAAAGCGGAATTGGATATAACGGCAGCTAAGCTGGCGCAGGTTCAGAGTGATTTGGATAGGGTCAGCAATGAACTTATTGAGGCTAAGGGCATATTGAATAAAACGCAGGATATGCTTTCTCAAGCCCAGCAAGAGAATACCAAGCTGAAAGCGGATATTCAGGAGCTGGAATCCCTACGTGCTCAGGAGAATGTTAAGAATATCGGTGAACTGGAGACCAAGATCAGTTCGTTGAAACAAAAGAATGTGGAAGTAACCGATCAATTGAATACGGTGAAGACAGAAATGCGTGCTTTTGAGGCGGATTTCAATAATATCGATGAAGGAAAATCATTGTTGGTATTGTTCCAGAATAAGATCAAATTGGTCAAAAGCCGTATGCGCTATTTGAAACAAGAGGCGTATTTCGCGAAAGTGGCCGCTCAGAAAGAAAAAGACCGCGTTGAAGCGTTAAATGGCAACAATGGTTTCTTGGTCAAGGATGGTTCTCAACCAAAAACTAATGCTTCCAAAGGTTTTGCCATCGATGTGAAGATTGTTCCGTAAAGAGTTGTTTAGATAAACGACAAGGCGTATGATATTTTTTTCATACGCCTTTAGTTTTTTTATCAGAGGAGGGATTATGTTGTTGGAAGAAAAGATCAATGCGGATTATGTAACGGCCATGAAAGCACGGGAAGCGGAACGTGTTTCTGTTCTAAGTTTTTTACGTGCCTCGGTCAAGAATATCAAGATCGATAAGCGTATCGAGCAGGTGCCTGATGATGAAGTGATCGGTGTTATCAAAAAGCAGGTCAAGCAGCGCCTGGATTCGATCAAGCAGTTTACCGACGGTGGAAGGCCGGAATTAGCCGCGAAAGAAGAATCAGAGATGACTATTCTGAAGGGTTATTTGCCAGTAGAAATGTCCGCGGATGCTTTAAAAGCGATCATTGAAGAAGTGATCACCGCAACCGGTGCCCTGTCTATCAAAGATATGGGTAAGGTCATGAAAGAAGTGTTGGCTAAAACAGCCGGTCAGGCGGATAATCAGACCGTTGGTACGCTTGTGAAGGAACGTCTTACTAAGGTTTAAGGGGTTTTCTTTGGTTCGGTTAAGGAAGTTTCTCTTCTTTTTTGTGGTCTTCTTATGTGTCGCGTTATTTGGTTTTATCCTATGGATGCGCGACCGCTATGTTGTTCCTATTATAACCTATCATAATGTTGCCCTGCAGAAAGGGATTTACTCTCTTAATAATGTGAGCCCGGCGTCTTTCTCCTGGCAGATGAAATTCTTAAGCAAACATCATTATAACGTGATCAGTTTTGATGATTATGTTCAAGATGTAAAAAAGGGTGTTGCTTTCCGAAAAAATACCGTTGTTATCCATTTTGACGATGGATATGAGGATAATTATACCCAGGCTTTTCCCGTGCTTAAAGAATACCGATTTCCGGCCAGTATTTTCCTGATAACCGACAGCATTGGAAAAGAACATTTCTTGAACTGGTCGCAGATCCATGAAATGGAGAAAAGCGGCATTGAATTTGGAGCCCATACGCGCCGGCATGCCTATTTGCCGGAAGTCAACCATGACGTTGCGGTGGATGAGATCGCGGGCAGTAAGAGGATCATTGAAGACCGTTTAGGTCATCCCATCAAATATTTTGTTTATCCTTCCGGTGGTTTCACTGATGAGATCAAAGGTGTTGTGATGCAAGCGGGGTTTCAGGCGGCGGGAACGACCAACCGAGGGCGGGATGTCTTTAACCGGGACCTTTTTGAATTAAACCGCATTAGGGTCAAGAATAAAGAGAATGCACTGACATTTTGGGCTAAATTATCCGGGTACTATAATTTATTCCGCGCATCCCGTTGCGGAGAGCACTGTAGAAAGGAAACCTATGCCGTATCGCCTTAATGACAATGGTTCATTTGAGCTCACTGACTACGCCCAAGAAAAAGTGTTTTCAAATTTTTTCCCGGGGGTGGCGGGTCTTTACGGCATTCCGATGTGGGCTTTTTATATTAATCGCGGACAGGCGATCAGCTCTTTCGGGATCGAATCCAAGGATAAATCCATTTTGGAATTCCAGCCGGCTAATCGCGCCTATCGATTGACCTCCATTCAGGGGTTTAGGACATTTCTAAAAGTGGGTTCATCAAAAAGTAAAAGATTTTATGAGCCTTTTTCTAATCCGGCGTCCAGCTCCTATAAGATCACCAAGCGGATGATCATTCAAAGCCATGACCTGACGATCGAAGAGATCAACAGCACGCTAGGGATAAAGACCACGGTAAATTATTTCACATTGCCCCAAGCGCCTTATGCGGCGTTAGTGCGCCGGGTGACCTTTGAAAATATCTCTAAGAAAGATCTGAGTATTGAGTGTGTTGATGGTTTGCCGGCGCTTAATCCCTATGGCTTAAAAGATTGGTTAGGCAAACATATTTCCCGCACCGTCGAAGCTTGGGTTGCGGTTCATAATGTGGCTAAAAAGGCGCCGTTCTATCAATTAAAGGTTGAGGTTGCGGATACGCCGCAGGTGACCCATATCCATGAAGGTAATTTTTATTTTGCGTTTGATCATAAAACCAAGAAATTATTAGATCCGATCGTGGAAGCGGCGGTGGTTTTCGGTCAAGCCAGTGATTTTCTAGTACCGGAGAATTTCTTGAAAGCGGCAAAATTCACGGTCCCTTCAATACAGCAAACGACTAACCGCACACCCAGCGCCTTTGTTACACAGGCTTTTGTATTAAAGAAGGGTAAGGCCCATCAGATCACGGCGCTGGCCGGATACGCGCATGATATCGGAGAATTAAATGCCGTCGTCAAACAAGCGGTGAAAGCAGATTTTATTGAAGAAAAAGCGCTATGTAACCGCGCGGTCATTGACGATATTAAACAATATTCTTTTACCAAAAGCGGATCGAACACATTTGATCAATATTGCGGACAGAATTTTCTGGATAATGTGCTGCGCGGCGGGTTGCCTATTTCTTTGAAAACAGCCCAGGGGCCGGTGTCTTTTAATGTGTATAGCCGTAAGCATGGTGATCTGGAACGCGATTATAATTTTTTCACGTTAGCCCCGACGTATTTATCGCAGGGTAACGGGAATTTTCGAGATGTGAACCAGAACCGCCGCAATGATATCTGGTTCAATCAGGATGTGGGTGATAGTCTGGTCATTAATTTCTATAATCTGATCCAGGCGGACGGGTATAATCCGCTGGTCATTAAGGGTTTAAGTTTTACGGTAACCGATGATGCTCAAATAGATGTCATTGTTAAGGAATTTGAGCCGCGAGGGGATGTGGCGAAATTAAAGGCCTTGCTTAAAAAAGGCTTTATGCCCGGGGAAATGTTAAAGCTCATTGATCGGGAGATCCCCATCAAAGGCAAAAGCGCGGATTTTTTATCAAGGGTCTTAAGCGTTAGTCAGAAGCAAGAACAGGCGGAATTCGGTGAAGGGTATTGGGCGGATCACTGGACATATAATCTGGACCTGATCGAAAGTTATGTGAGCATTTATCCCGAGAAATTACGGGAGATCCTGCTGGATAAGAAGGTCTTCTATTTTTATTTCAATGATGCTTACGTCTTGCCTCGTGAGAAACGTTATGTGCTGACCCCGTTGGGTGTCCGTCAATACCATTCGTTGGCAGAACATGATAAGACGGTGCAGGCCACGGCCAAAGGGCATCGGCTGCGCGTTCAGGCGGGACATGGTGAGGTTTATCTCACGAATTTATTGGTAAAATTATTGGCGTTGTTGGCCAATAAGGTGGCAACCTTGGATCCCAGCGGCATCGGGGTTGAAATGGAAGCGAATAAGCCG
>JANNCL010000071.1:0-6375 GCA_031386565.1 Candidatus Omnitrophota bacterium | reverse complement strand
CAGCAGCAGCAGCGCCGCCGACAGCAGCAACCGCAACAGGAGCAGCGGCGGAGATACCTAATCTGTCTTCCATCGCCTTCACCAACTCGGCGAGTTCTAGAACGGTTAATGTTGTTACTTCCTTGTAGATCCCCTCTAATTTTGAGGATAATACGGCTGTTTCGGACATCTTAATTCCCTCCCTTTTCACTTTTCTGTTTCAATATTGACATAAAATCCCTTGTTTTGGCATTTAAGGCTGCCGCGAAGCGCGTCGCTGGCGCTGACATGGTGCCCATTAACTTCGCCAGCAAGACTTCTCTGGACGGCAGATCTGATAATGTTTTGATCTGGTCCGGATTTAATACATCCCCGTTCAAAACCCCGCCTTGCACAACGAACCCTTCATAGTCTTTCGCGAATTTGACGAGGATCTTGGAGACCTCAGAGGCGTCAGAATTACTTAAGACCAGGGCTGTTTGACCGCTAACGCGGCCGGAAAGGGTCTCGAATTTAGCTTCTTTTAAGGCGATGCGTGAAACGGATGTTTTGGAAACGACCACATCCGCTTTTTTGCGCTTTAGATCCTTGCGCAACACGTTCATCTTCGCGGAAGAGATCCCACGGAAGCTAACCACAAACGTATTACCTTTGTTACTAACACCCTCTTGTATCGAGGATGACATCTTTTCTCTATAAATTTTTCCGACTTTCATTATAGCACCACCTTAATCCCCGGCCCCATGGTTGAGGCGACGGATAAGCTCTTGATCAAAGTACCTTTAACCGTTGTCGGTTTCGCATGGTTAATGGCTTCAATGACCTGTTGCGCGTTCTCGATCAGTTTATTCTCAGCAAAGGAGCGTTTCCCGATACCTAAATGGATCCCACCTTGTTTGTCAGATTTGAATTCAACGCGTCCCGCTTTAACTTCTTTGATAGTACGTTCAACGTCAGTAGTAACCGTTCCCGCTTTTGGTGTTGGCATCAATCCGCGAGGGCCCAAGACCTTACCCAATTTGCTTAGATCACGCATCATGTCCGGCGTGGAAATGACCACGTCGAAATCCATGAAACCAGCGGCGACCTTATCAATAAGATCATTGCTGCCGACATAATCCGCGCCGGCACTCTCAGCTTTAGCCAAAGCATCCCCTTTACAGAAGACCGCAACTTTGACCGATTTACCCGTTCCGTGAGGAAGGGCTACGGTCCCGCGAACCCCTTGGTCGTTGGATTTAAGGTCTAAATTCAGATTAAAATGCAATTCGACCGTTTCATCAAATTTGACCTTGGGAGCCTTTGACAGACGATTGATCGCTTCCTGCAAAGGTACGGGATTTGTAATATCCCCGACGGACTTTCCTACTTCTTTCATGCGTTTACTTAAATGTGACATAGTTTTTTATCCTTTTACCTCTATCCCCATGCTCCGGGCAGTACCCGTGATGGTGACGATCGCTTGAGCCATATCGATGGTATTTAAGTCATCCATCTTAAGCTTTGCGATCTCCTCCACCTGCTTGACCGTAAGCGACCCGATGGTCTCTTTACCAGCAGTGCCGGAAGCCTTGGCCAATTTCGCGCTTTTTTTGATCAACGCGGATGTCGGCGGAGTTTTAATAATAAAGTCGAACGACTTGTCCTTGTACACCGTGATAACGACCGGCAGGGGCAAAGGATCTTTCCCCTTGGTCCTATCATTAAAAGCCTTACAGAACATCATGATGTTCACACCATGCTGACCGAGCGCCGGACCAACTGGAGGCGCTGGATTTGCTTGACCAGCAGGAACGTATAATCTAATCTGTGCTACCGCTTCTTTAGCCATAATCTTCTCTTTATTCTGTCCTTACGACGGTTTTATATTTTTTCCACTTGCCAGTATTCCAATTCCACGAGCGTAGAACGTCCGAAGATGGAAACACTCACTTTTAATTTGCCGCGATCCGGGTAGACTTCCATGACCGAACCATTAAAGTTCGCGAACGGCCCTTGCGCGATGCGAACCGCTTCACTCACCTCGAAGATGATCTTCGGTGAGGGTTTGTTTTCAGTTTCCTGTGTGCGTTTTAAGATGTTATCAACTTCCGTATCGGTCAAGGGTTGAGGCTGATTCCCCGGACCAATAAAACCGGTAATGCCAGGTGTTGTTTTCACCAAGTACCAGCTATCTTTGTTCATGTCCATCTTAATTAAGAGGTACCCCGGGAAAAAACGGCGGGTAGTGATCCGCTTCTTTCCGCCCCGCACCTCAGAAACTTGCTCTGTAGGGACAACAACTTCACCGACGAATTGCTTTAAAGCAGTTGAAGCGATACGGCTCTGCAACCCCGCTCTAGCCCGCTCTTCCGCTCCTGTTTGTGTATGTACTACATACCATTTCATGCTCATCGTAGTATCGTGGTTACTCCTTTTGAGTAGATTAGATCGATCGCCGCCACAAAGAATCCTAACAATAATGAAGCAAAAATAACGATCAAGGTCGAGTCTATTAATTCCGCTCGCGTCGTCCAGGAAACTTTTTTCATCTCCGCGGTAACTTCAGCTATAAAATTCTTGATTTTGGTGATCATCGTATTTTCTCGCACAAGTTATATTCACAGAGAACAGAACGCTTTGTTATTCACTTCTCGTCCTGCTATATCTAAACAGGCCTGGAAGGACTCGCTGCCTCCACTCGCCTTCGGCTCGTTCCGGTCAGGCACTCGGCCATAAACTCCTCCTATTCGTCGGAGTTTATAAGCGGCCTCACTTCTCGCCCTTCCAACATATCTAAACAGGCCTGGAAGGACTCGAACCTTCAACGCATGGTTTTGGAGACCATCGCTCTACCAATTGGAGCTACAGGCCTATAAACGACCAATGCTCAAAAGCCCAATTACTTCTTCGTTTCTTTGTGAACAACGCGTTTTCTACAAGAGGCACAGAACTTCTTCAGCTCAATACGTTCCGGCTTCTTTTTCTTATCTTTAGTACTGTTGTAATTGATTCGATTGCATTCAGTGCATTGAAAATGAATTGTCTCGCGCATATATTCCCTAGTATTTGTTGCGCTCCCCCGCCTGCAGGTTTACACCCGGCTTACAACGGAGTCACATGAAGATTGACCCACAAACCTGACTTATATTTAGAAGCCCCCGAGCGGTATTGAACCGCTGGCCTCGTCCTTACCAAGGACGTGCTCTACCAACTGAGCTACAGGGGCAGCGTAATCAGCCGCCTGCAGCATCCAAACACAAAAATAATGCAGCAGTGCTTGGCATAAAAATATGAACCGAAAGTATATCCTGACCCTGCGATATTGTCAACAACATTCTTTCAATAATCATTATTCTTGATATGATCTAAACATCACCAATTATTCTCGTCGGAGATTATCAATATGCAGTAGACCTGGAATGTAACTTGCGTACTACCTAGCAGTTTTTATTCTAAGGGCCGGGCGTTAAACCTAACATTGCCAAAATATTAACAGCCGGTTCGATCGCAACGATCTCCGGCTGTAATCCTTGAAACCCACCGCTTTTCAGCCCCTCTAACATCGCCGGTTCGAAACTAATCCCCGTTTCGTCCCCATCCTGCTGGACGCTTAACTTCATCTCTTTTGCGTTAAGATCAATACCACCGTTGACATTACTGTTCTCCGTCAACGCAGCTACAAGCCCAACATCTTCAGCGTAATTATCGGCTTCCATAGCAATATCAATATCCGCGCCCAATAAATCTTGCCCTGTCGGCATAGTCATACCATCCAAGAACCTCCGATGAGCAGCACTATATAACGAGAGACCACGGTACTCGGTTTCATTCAATTGCTCCGGCCTCCTGTGCCCCTCCCAACCATCTAACAGATGGTCAAAAACCCCCGGATCATATTTATGCTCGGATATGAATGACCAAAATGCTTCATTGGCGCTATTAGGGCTGACATCGAAAATATGTGCTAACTTAGTCAGCATCTCCTCGCTAAAAGACTGCTGAAAATGTAACCTAAAACCAAGGTCCTCATCCACGATAACCCCCATCACCATCATCAGATCAGCATGAACCTTCATTTCAGATATCATTTTATTTAATTGAGCGATCTTTTCTTGCGCTTGTTGCTGATCAATTGTTAAAGAGTCCTGTGATATCAAAGCAGTACCCCTACTAATACCAGCTTCATATTGTTTAACCTTAGCCGGATCAGATTTTAACGCAGAGTATTTATTCCAAAAAACGATCCTAAATATAGAAGGATACGCCGCATTCGCCTCTTTCTTGGCATCCACTTCTTCATCGATCACTTTCTTATTACTGCGATGAGTCTCAATGAACGTTCTCCAATAAGCATCCACCTCACCCGGAGCAATACCAAATGCATCTGCCATCTTTTTGACAGCTCCCTCACTTAAACGGCGCATAGGCCTATTAAATATTGCTGTTTCTACGAGCTTTGGAAAACGCACGGAGATGGTCTGGACAAAATACTGCACATCATTGATATTATCCAGCCCAGCCATAATATTTCCCAACAACAATATCTCCATCTGAACATACGCCCTATATCTATCCTTTATGATCCTGTCGATTCTATAATATTGGGCCCGGCGAATGGGCGATTCACTTCTTTTGAAGCGTTTGAATTCCTGCATTGAATCCGCTATCTCTTCCAATGAACTTACTACAAACGCCTTTTTGTTAAATTCTATTTCTTTAAGCGCTTTGACAGAGGATCGGATCATCTTCTCCAATCTTATTTGATCTTCTGGAGAAATCCGGTCCCACTGAGCCTCCACTTTCGCTAAGGCATCCATTTTCATGACTACATGACCCTTATCTCCCTCTTCCAAAATACCATCCTTATTCGCAAGATCATAAATTGTCCTATTGATTGAAGACATCCACTTAAATTCTTTTTCTGAGAACTGACGCCGCATATCATGAAAAGACCTTCCGAACCATCGTTTTAGAAAATTTAAGCTGACACTATTGGGGATATTGTCGACTTTTTTCCGAAATTCTCTCTCTTTTGATTTGCTTGATACATCGCCTTCCTGTGTCGCAGCAGACCATTTTGAAACAGCATCAATAGGGTTTAAAATGACCCGGACCATTTTCAGAAAACCAGAATCAAAGAACACCTTTAGAAAATCTGTTGATACCATAGCACCATCACGAACAAGAACCTGTCCATGTAAACCCTCAATACCACCGGAGAAATATTTACGCGGCATTGACTTTCCTGAAGAAACGTCATCTTCTTTGATATAATTAAAAACACCTTTCTTATATGCCTCCATATACCGTTGGTAAATATTTCCTACCATATCAAGGTCAGACTCTATTCCTTTTAATTTTCCCTGATTAACATAAAGTTGATTCAATAATGCGTGCTTTAGATCATTTTTGTACCATGTGGCCAAGGTCGGAGATGTATTACGCCCTTTTTCATAAGGAGATAAATTCACCCACACATCCTCATCTTTGACCGCTAAAGAGGCTAAGAAATATTTAATTAACTTTTGGTTTTCAGGCCTTAACGCTTCTCCCTGCAAGTGATCTTGACCAGGATCTACGATAAAATCGAACAAAAACGGGTTCTTGGGTTCAACCTTAATTCCTTTTATCAGAACAGGCTCAAATCCTGAAGTTAAACCGACCATAGCACCAGGTTTAGGCAAATTCAATAAAGCTTCGGATGCCGCATTGAGGGGATCCATCATCAATGAAGAACACGCTAAAGATACCGCAACTAGTATGCCGACTGTTTTTTTATACATAGGGTTTCTCTTAAAACAACGCTTCCACAGCACTCTCCTCAAGTAGTGTAGCATGTATAACATCCCCATCCATGCCACATAGCCAATCAGCGAAAGCGTTTTCTATAAAATAGATAAAATGAGATCGGAACGGAAACTTTTAAGGAAAGAAAATTTATAACAATCGCAGGAACCGGCGCTTGCCGATCTTTAAAACACCCTTAACGGGCAACCAATGCTCATCCTCTATGGCCTTACCTTCGTGGGAAACGGCCCCCTCTTGGATAAGCCGGCGGCCTTCATTTTTTGAAGCGATCATCTTTGTCGCTTGCAGAATATCTAATATTTTCTCGGCTGAGTTTATGAAATGCTCCGGGATATTTTCCGGGACCTGATGCTGGCTGAAAGTGTGTTCAAAATTTTCTTTGGCTTTCTGCGCGGCTTCTGACGGATGAAACATGTTAATGATCAGTCCTGCAAGGTCCATCTTCGCCATTTTAGGGTGCATGGCCTTGATCACGCTTAAATCCACTTCCGTCAATATCTCATAATACCGCAACATCAGTTCATCGCTGATCGACATGATCTTACCGAACATCTCATCTGGACTTTCATTGATGCCGATGTAATTGCCCAGGGACTTGCTCATCTT
>JANNCL010000070.1:0-2562 GCA_031386565.1 Candidatus Omnitrophota bacterium | reverse complement strand
ATAATCTAAAAGTTATTCCTAAGAAAATAGAAGCATTGAAGAAAAAGAAAGATGAAATGAAAAAAAAGAAGGGCCTTGGTAAAGGTAAGAATGGTGATAAGGGAAAAGAAGGTGATAATAAGAATGATCAACAAGGAGATTCGAAGCAAGATGCTGATGGGAATAAAAAAAATTCTCAGAATAGTGAACAGAAAGACAAAGATGCAAATGATAAAGGTCAGTCCAAAGATCAACAAATGAAAAATGAAGGCGATCAAGGTAAAGAATCTAAGGAAGATAAAACTAAGCAACCTGGCAAGCAAGGGGCATCTTCAAAAGGAAGTGAAGAAAAAGGTGATCAGAAAGCTTTTGTGAAGGATCAAATGACCAAGGAAGAAGCGAAAGATATTTTAGAAGACTATGAACGTAATGAAGAGCCTAAGGGATTGTTAAATTTTATTGAAAAGAGCAAAGGCAATGAACAGCCTGTTGCCAAGGATTGGTAATGCGTAAACTATTGTTATTATGTGCGGCGATGTTTTTGACGCTGAACCTGCTATGGGCGGAAGATGTCAGTGTTGAGGCGACCGTTGATTCCAGCCAGTTGACCATGGGCGAAGCGGGCCAATTGACCCTGACCATACACGGCGTTAAAAATGGTATCGAGCCGCCGCAATGGCCTAAGATCGACGGGATCGAGACCAGTTATTTAGGGCCTTCGACCAGCATCTCGATCATAAACGGCCAGTATTCGAGTGTGCACGCGTATAATTACAGCATCTTTCCCAGTAAAACAGGCCATGTGCAGATCCCTGCCTTGTCTTTGACCATTGACAGTAAGCCATTTACGACCCAGCCGATCGAGCTAGACATCGCCGATGCCGCCAAAGCCCAGCCGGCTGCGAATAATCCCGGCACGACCGAGGCGCCGGTTTCGATCAAGGACAAAATATTCATGGTGGTTTCGACACCGCAGGCCAATGTGTATCTGGGGCAAAAGGTGCCATTGCGCATCAAGCTTTATATCAATGGTTTGCCTATACGCAATTTACAGTTCCCTAAATTCGAACAAGATGGGTTTAATATGGAGAATTTTGCCCAGCCGCCGCAATACAACGAGGTGGTTAACGGGGTGAATCATACGGTGGTTGATTATCAAACCTTTCTGTATCCGACGCGTGTGGGAGAGTTAAGTATCGGCCCCATGCATGTTGATGGCAGTTTGTTGTATAAGACAAAGGGCGGGCCTAGAGGCGGTAATGGATTTTTTAATGATGATTTTTTTAACGGCATGTTCGATAGTTATCAGGAACGTCCGATCACTGTTAATGCCCAGGCCCTAAAGATCAACGTGTTACCGTTGCCGACCGAGGGTAAACCGGAGAATTTCACCGGTGCGGTTGGGCAGATGGATTTTGCCGCCTCCATTTCCCCGCAGGAAGTACGGGTGGGGGATCCGGTGACGCTAAAGATGAAATTGTCAGGTGTGGCCAATTATAAATCATTGCATATGCCCTCGTTTGTCGATGCGCGTTTTAAAACATATGATCCGGTCATTAAGGACGGGGATAATAGCCGAATGCTTGAACAGGTGATCATACCGACGAGCGACACGGTTACACAAGTCCCCGCGATCACCTTCAATTATTTTGATCCGGCGTCAGGGCAATATAAAGTCATCACCCAGGGGCCTTTTGGTTTGAAAGTAAACCCCATTTCAAAAGACCAGGAATTTAAAGCCATAGGTTTTGCGGATCTTTCCAAGGGGGCTATTACTAAATCAACGGAGCAGGTTGATTATGTGAAGCAATATCTCATTGATCCGATCAAATCCCTTTTGGCATTCACTAAGAAATGGCAGTTTTGGGCGGGGATGATCACTTTGATAATGTTGTGCGTAGTGTTGTGGGCATGGAAACGTTTCCGGGGAAAATTACAAACGGACATGGCTTTTGCCCGCCGGCATCGTGCATTCAAGGCGGCTAAGCAAGGGTTAAAGATCGCGCAGGAATATCTCAATGCCCAAAAGCCAAAAGAGTTCTACCATAGTCTAACAAAGACATTGAATAGCTTTATGGCTGACAAAATGCATCAGCCATCTGCCAGTTTATCAGTTGGTGACATTATTGCTGTTTTGCAAGAAAAGGGTATATCGGTAATGGTGATCGAGCATGTGCGTATGATCTATGAGAATGCGGACTTGGTGCAATTTGCCAGTGCTGAGATCGATACAGCGCGGATGCAGGAGGATCTGGCGAAAGCCAATGCTATCATTATTGATTTAGAAAAGAAGTTATGACACCAGCCGCACGGGTGCTGGCGCCTGAGCTGCCTAGTTTGGTTTTGACCAAAGCCAGATCATTGGTCATTTGCCCGTAGGTGTTGGGATTAGAAAATATATTTTCGATCTCCTGCGCTAATCTTTCTCCTGTGGCTTCATATTGTAATAATTCCGGGATTATTTTCTTACCGGCGACCACATTGACCAAACCAATATAAGGGATCTTGATAACGCTTTTGGCCAGCCAGTAAGTGGGCCAGGCGGTTTTGTACATGATCACCATGGGGCGCAGCAATAAGCCG
>JANNCL010000039.1:0-9114 GCA_031386565.1 Candidatus Omnitrophota bacterium | reverse complement strand
AGAAATTTTGGGACCATGTGTATGAGCGTGCTTTCAAGGAGTTCGGTAATACGAATATCCCGGTCAATACCATCAATAAAGTCTGGATCATGCCTGATGATGCTGCGGTGTATGAAAGCAATAATTCCGTCATCATCGTTAAGGCCCATCTGAAGGTGATGTTGGAGGAAGACTATTTAGCCATGAATAAAAACCATATTTCCCCTCCCCTTGTGGGAGGGGCCAGGGGTGGGGTACGATCCGATGATGCCCCCCTCCCTAACCCTCCCCACAATGGGGGAGGGAATATGAGCCAGGTTATCCGCGCGATCATCCTTCCTGAACTTGAAAAAGAAGTCAATGAAGGTAAGAATTTCGCCCAGCTCAGACAAATCGTGAGCGCCATGATCTTAGCCACCTGGTATAAACAAGCATTGAAAGAAAGTATTTTAGGCAAGGTCTATGCCGATAGATCGAAAGTTAAAGGCGTGGATCAGGATCCTAAAGCGAATGATGCCATATACAAGCAATACTTAGCGGCGTTTAAAAAAGGGGTTTATAGCTATATTAAGGAAGATGAGGATAAATATACCCATCAGATCATCCCTAGAAAATACTTCGCGGGCGGGTTTCAGCCATTACAGAACTTGAATGTGTTTAACGCACAGAGACCTCTGCCTGCAGGATTGTCAAGTGATACTGCCATGACTTCATTTGACAGTGCGCAGATAGTGCTGAATTCTTCGGCGGATGCGGCGATGAGTGATAGGGTAAATGAGCGGCGTGCAAGGACGTTGATTGAAAGTACAGTGGCAAAGCCAAGAATGAATGCGGATCAATGGTTTAGAGAAGTTTCAAGAAACAATGGGAAAGCATTAGCTGGTATTCAGTGGGGAGTAACCAAGCAGATTGTAACAGCACCAGAACTTGCAGCCAATTCAAGTCGGATACCGGTATCAAGTTCACAGGGGAGTGCCGTATCGAAACAAGAAAAGCCCATTTTCCCCGCAACGGATATCCTCCCATTGCCTATAGGTGAAGCTTCGGAGATCGCATCCAATGATCCTGAAGAGATCGCGAAAGTCCTTGCGAATGATCTTGTTCTTTCTCCTGCCGGGGCCGCAACAGAAAAAGTTATTCCTAGTATTCCCCTACAAGACACGATCGGTCCAATAGCCATAAAAGCGGCCGATTATTTCGAGAAGGTATATCATGACGCCAATGATCAGGACATTAAGGGTTTGTACGACGGCAAGCAGTTCTATTTCGGTAACGATATCCTTGCGTTGGCTAAACAGCTTTATCCTGATGAAAAGAATCTCACCAAGAGCGTGTTCTTGGTCATTTCCCGCATGCGCACAGGCAAGGATCATTTGGTCCCGGTACAGCTCTCAAAAGACAAATTTATGTTTACTGTGGCAAGGATCACGCCCAAAAAATTAGACTCTAGTTCACAACGGGAGGGGGTTCTGATCAAAGGCAATAACACGCAAGTTGATCATTTATTCAAAGAGGTCAATGATGAGTTTGATGCGCGCGCTGTGACCGTTAGGAAAAATTTGATGGCAGAGTTAGAAAAATTGAGTGGAATTTCCGAACAGTATAAAAATGAGATTCAGAAATTGACGGATGAAATGTCATCATTACAAGAGGCAGGCCAAGTGATCACTACGCCTTCGGTTCAAGGAGAACCTAAGGTCAGGATGGATCTGACGGGACGAGTGTTAGCAAAGAAAAAAGAGATAAGGGAATTACAAGCCAGGCAGTCGGATCTTTTAACTGAAGTTAAGCATATGAAAGATAAAATACAAGAACAAGAGTTAGCGGCAAAGTCCTTACTGGAACAACAACAAGCAGCACTGGAGCAGAAAAAAAGACAGCGTGTAAAACGGCTGGTACAGAAAGGAACACAATTCATTGCCAAGGTCTTTAATTGGTATATGTTCAAGTCCATAGGCCAGGGCATTGATCAGTTCTCATTTACAGCGATAGAAAAACAAGTTGTTAAACGGCAGGTTGTGATCCAGTCTCAACAAGATAAGAAAGCAATTGTTCCGCCAATAGAAACAGGACTTAATTTTTGGACAAAAGAGGTAACGGGAAGTGCGGCACAGCAAAAAGCAATTTACAATGCGGTTCTTTTAGTCGAAGGGGCGATCAATTTTAAGATGAGTGAACGTCCTGTGATGTTTGAGAATCATGCGATCAGCATTGATGGTTTCTTAAGGCTAAGTAATCAAGGAATATATTTTGGTCAAGCACAAAGCCGTGTCGATGATATTCCTTTTATGATCCGCAGGGATGCTCAGGGAACAAAGATCGTTTTAAAGGAGCAGCAGGACAAAATAGTGTATCCGTTAGTGCGTAATTATATTGAGTCCTTAAATGAGGCGTTGCAGCAGGCACGAACAGGTGTTGTTAGTGTAGCCGCGGTTAAATGGGATAACACCCAAGATACGTTCGATCTAAAAATGCCGGTCGGCCAGCCGTTATTTTTTAATGTGTCGGGGACGGATTTTCGCGCAGTTGAGATCAATGGGCGTATGCAGATCGCCAGGGCATCCGATGACAGACAGGGTTTTAATATTTTAAGCGAGAATACACAATCGTTGATAACAACCAATGGCAAGCCGGTTAAGATAACTTTTTATTCCAGAACTTCTAATGGGCAGAAATTCCTTGTGGTAAAACGTACGGGGGGTGTGATCCCGGAAGTTTTAATATTCAACCCAAATCTCGGGTTAAAGAAAAGTTTAGAAATTAATAAGCCTAAGAGCGGGGATTATTTGATCAGTATGCCCAAAGATCAGCCGTTGGTGTTTGCGATATCCCGAAAGGTTTATAAGGCCGAACGATCACAAACAGGCGAGATACAATTTTCGGTTATTGCTTCTGACGGGATAAGTTATGAAAGATCAACTTCATCTGCTGCGCAGCTATTGATCGGGGAGCAAGTCGTGAATGTTGATGTTGCGGATGAGGTGATCGGCAACAGTCATTATGTGCGAGTGAAACAATTATCCGGTAATGTTCCGATCACGGTCGTGCAATATTATGATGCTGGGAACTGGGCTGATTCTTTAAAAAGTGCGGCATTGATGAAAGCGGGGTCAGCGGCCCCTTACGGTGGTATTGATCTTAACGCCGCGAACTTCGGGTTGCAGATCAAGCGTGATGGGCGCGGGGTTGCTTTGCCGTTTAGTCAGCAAGACATGAATTTGCTTGGAAGCATTGAAGGGTTCGTGCCTACGATCATTGAGATCAAACCGGTCTTAAACTTACCGATCCTCTCGGAACTGCAAGAAAAGGCCCGATCTTCCCAAATGACGGCCAGTTCTACCTGATCGTCTTCCCTCGGAAAATAAAGAAAGTACAAAAAAAATAAACAAAGATTTATTTTCTCAAACAGATATTCCTCGTCGGGGGAAGCGCTTTCTGTCTATTTTTGCGGTGGCCTTGTTTTATGGGTGGAGGGTGCTATACTTCACTTAAAGCTAGACAAGATTCGACGGGACTTAGAACACAAAGGGAGTATATGATAGAAGGTTTTAACAAGGAAATGACAATGCGTGATGTCTTACATAAGACCAGGGAAGTGGTGCACGGACGCGGCAAGGTGATCGTTCTAGCCGAACACGCGGAGGATAAGCAGTGCGTTTCGGATGTCCGCAAGAAGTTCATGTACGTGGCCAAAGAAGTGGATGAGGATGGCGGTACAGCCACCCCGGTCGTTCATATAGAGAAATCTTTCGACAGCAAGACCCGTGATGAATTCTTCTTCATGCGCGTGCGCGGTTTCTTCCATGTGTACCGCAATCGCCGTTTAGTCAAGATCGGCTATAGCCACACGTTACGTATCCGCCTGCACTGGAAGACCAAGAATACTTTGGCCAATAAGCCAGTGACAATCGTCTAAACTCTCATTATAATTGCGGAATGTCCATCATCATCGATGCGCGTCATTTGTGTAAAACATTTGTCAGCGCCACTTCATCGCATGAGCGCATCAAGGCCCTCGACGATCTAAGTATTTGTGTAGAGCAGGGCGAGACGCTTGGTATACTCGGGCCTAACGGGGCGGGGAAGACCACGTTCTTGAATGTGCTCTCAACTTTGCTGGTACCTGATAGCGGCCATGTGATCATGGATGGCATTGCGGTGACCCCTAAGAATTTCACGGCCTTGCGCAAACGATTCAATATGTCTTCTGGATATCCGAATTTCCCTTTCAGTCTCACCGTGCGTGAGAATTTATTTTTCTATGGGCGTTTATATGGTTTATCCGGTCAAGCCTTAACACAAAAAGTGGATGAATTAATTGAGCTTTTTGATCTGGGAACATTCGCGCATCGCCGTTTTGATGAATTATCCAGCGGTAACAAACAGCGTTTGGCGCTGGCTAAATCATTGCTCAATGACCCGAAGATCATTTTTCTGGATGAACCAACGGTAGGGTTGGATCCGGATGTGGCGATCAAATTGCGCGGGATCATCAAGGATGCGCTCAGAGCCAAAGGGGTGACGGTTCTGCTGACAACCCACAATATGGCCGAAGCTGAGATGATGTGCGATCGCGTTGCGTTCATTAAGTCGGGGAAGATCCTGCAATTGGCATCGCCGGAAGAATTGAAGCGGATGTATCATAGCGATGATCTCGAGGATGTCTTTGTGCATTTGGCAAAGAGCAGCCAGAGCAGTATGACCTTAGGTGATGTTTCAGGAGCAATGCAACGCATTGTTGTTGGGACGGATACGCATGAACCAATCGATATGGGGTTATGGTTCAATCGCGCGGGGGCATTTTGTTTGCGCAATTATATTTTTGCGATACGCAATTTTTTCTCATTCGTTGAATTACTATTCTGGCCGATGGTCAGTGTGATCTCGATCGGTCTTATGGGGAATTTTCTAGGATTAGGCAAAGACACGCTTAATTTCATCATGACCGGGGCTATCGCGGCGGGTGTGTTGCAGGTGGCACAATTGGATGTGGCCTATAGTTTGCTGTATGAGGTCTGGAGTAAAAGTCTGAAACAAACGCTCTTAGCGCCGGTGGGTGTTACGGAAACATTGTTCGGTTCCTGGGTGATCGGCATCGTGCGCGGTTTGTTCATTTTTGTTGTCTTAAGCGTTTTTTCAGTTGTGATGTTCGGGTTTGGTTTTCCTTCGTTTTGGGTCACGTCGGTATTCTTAGCCGGATTATTGATGTGTGCGTTCTTATTAGGTCTTTTGGTCAATATTGTGATCTTAAGTTTTGGACAAAAGGCAGAGATCACCACCTGGATGTTCGCTTATTTGTTCATGCTGTTATGCGGGATCTATTATCCGGTCGAGACGCTGCCGGTTTTTTTCAAAGATGTAGCACAAGGTATACCGATCACGTATTTCTTATCATATTTTAGACTGGGACATGCTGGGGATGCGCTGATCGGATTCTGTTTAGTGGTGTTATATTTTGTGGTTGGTTTGTATTTCCTAAAAATCGCTTATCATCGCGCCCGTTGTAAAGGCACCATCATCCGTTTGTCAGAGTAGAGACGACATTTATGGCGTCTGTTTTTTTCGATGTTTATCCGTCACCCAGAATTCCAGATATTTTCCCAACATTAGCCGTGTTTGCGCGTCCAGCGCCGGTAAAGCGCCAAAGAACACCATGATAAAAGGCATCAGCAGCCACTCGAGCGCGTGAGTGATCTTTTTAAAGATGGAGTGCCGTATGGTCGTTTTGGGCAGCAGTAAAAGGCTTAAGATGATAGAAGCCACCAGGCAAAGAGAGGCTAGGTTAAAGATGGTGTTGGCGATCTCCGGGACATTGTAATACACAACAGAAGAAGCAAATTCGTGTTTGGCGAATAGGGCAGGCATCCAGCCGATGATCGACAGTAGAAATCCCCAGGTGGACCAGGATATATGTCCTTCAAAAAGTTTAAAGCCATGGCGTATTTTATCAAATAAAGGAATATTGCGCGAACGCCAGAAAGCCCGCATGACGATCGGGAAATTTTCAACGCCCCACGCCCAGCGGCGTTTTTGTTTGTATACGCTTTTGATGGTGCTCAGCCAATTGGCCGCGCACACCACGTCCATGGACAGCGTGACATACATGGGGACAACACGGTAGCGGCCGTCAAAATGAATGTAGCATTTCCAGAATATCGCCGAATCATCTGAGATCATATCGACCGGCCAATAATTGACCTCCACCAATGCTTTCAAACTCATGCTGTGGGAGGAGAAGGTGACCAATTTCTCGGGGTTGGTGGCTTCGATCAATTGAAAGAACGAGGAGCCGATCTCAATAACACGCGCGAAGTTAGGGACCTGCCAAATATTGTTATGGTACATCGGTATCGGTTGGAAGCTTGCCTGAAAACGGTCAGGAGTGATCATGAAGTGATAGGTCAGGCAGGCAAAATAATCACGGCTGACCACTGTATCGGCGTCAAAGCAGGAGACGATGACCTGGTCGATCGGGATATTCTTTGTCCGAATAAAAGCGGTCATGGATTCTGCGGCATATGTAACATTGGCCCCTTTAACCCGGGCCTCACCCGGGATATTTGCCGGATGAATGACAGTGACGCATTCAAAAAAATGTTGACGGTATTGGGCGCAGACATCATTCACGTCCTGGTGGATGCGGGCATCCGCAAGTTCTTCCAGAGCAAAGACCACCATGGTTTGATGGGGCGGGAAAGACTGCTGACTGAGGGCTTCGATCGCGGGTTCGATGATACCGCGATCTTCCTTCAGGATCGGGAAGATCACTAAATGATAAATGTCGTTGGATTTCGGAGGAATTTGACCGCTGTTCTGCAGGAGGTGTATTTCTTTACGGTGTGTCCACAGCGATAGACGCTGGCGAAAATGCAGGAGACCGTGGCGAAAGTCAAGGAACCCTAAGTAGGTGGCTATATCATCAATGCCGTGCACCCTGGCCATCCAATCTGTTTTGCTTTCAATGTTCAATCGGATGTAAGAGAGGATCAAGAACAAGGTCATATACAACAACCGCAACAGCCACCACAGGTAAAAACAAATGATGATAATGGCGCCCGTAAAGGGGAAGAAAATAGATGTCAGCACCATGCCAATGAGGATGGTCCAGCTGGTAAGTCCCGGGATGATCTCTAATATGCGCTGCAGGCGTTTCGGGAAACCTTTGAGATTCTCTTTGGAATAATTGAATTTCATTCTTCCAACCTCTTGAGGCGCAATGTTTCCGCGATCGGTTTTGGGATAAAAGGTTTGTGGTGCAATATTGTGATTGACATTAATGAACTATTTTTTCCGTCGATGTAATACAGTTTTCCGTTCTTTTCATAGAAGAAAACATCTGTCTGCGGGTGGACGGATAATATTTTGGTCTTCCGGGTATGGTCTTGGAGCGCATTCATTAAAAAGACTTCATTGTTTTTGCGTAAGAGGAAAGTGTTCTCATTATTAATGATGAATAACTGATCCGCGGCTGGAATGTTCTCAAGGACGGGGCGCTTTTTTGCCGCAGGGATGCTTTTTTCATCGATATTGGGATAAATGGCTTTAGCTTTAATATTGATGCGGTTAACACCGCCGGGATAGAAGGTGTACAAATTCTTATCATCATTGGGTTCCCAATAGAGCCGCTGGGGAGGGCTGGTGATCAGGTCGCTGATATCCTCAATGTGGGCGAGTTTATCGCGGGTATCGATCCAAAGGTATTTGTGTTTATCGGTAAGATCGATCTGCATGACGATAAAAGGGCTTTGGGGTACGGTAAAATAATTGACCAGCCGTCCTTCGCGATAAATAGATTCAGGGGGGAAGAGGTGGTCTGGTTCTTCTTGATCGTTTAAATGTAAGAGTAAGATATTGTTCACACTATCATTATTTATAGCAAGTAAACAATTCCCTCCGGGAATACCGATCACATTGGTAACCGGCATTGGTTGTATTATTTTTGCATCCCATTGCGCAGGGATCAAGAGGATGTTCTCGATGGAAGTGGCTTTCTTATCCACTACCGGCACGGTATTTTCCCAGGGGGCATAGCCGTTTAATTGCATGCGCACCGTGTAATCACCGGGGGTGAGGTCGCGGATCACGGTGGGGGTTTTTTCCGGTGCCAAACGCCCGTTAAGATAAACACTGGCATCCGGCGGATTGCTGGACGCATAAATAATGCCGGTCTTGACCCAATGTTTTGCCGCCGGGTCGAACGCGAACCCCAGCAACCGTAGGATGAGCATCGGGCAGATGATAAAGTAAATGCCAAGAAAAACATAGAACACGATTTTGCGTAAATACGGCATAAAGATTTATACCGCAGGGACGGGTTTTAGTCAATTGAATCGTTCTTCTTTCCTTAGTAATAGAGAATTGAGCGAAGTAATTTTATTATGTTAAGAAAACTAAACATGTGTTAAGTTAAACTGATATTGCTTGTGACAAATGGTTAACGCGAGGATTAGATGAAACAATATGACGTTTATAGCTATGGGATGATCGCATCTAGTACGCTTCATATTTTACGATGGGGATTTCCTGCGGCGGATCAGTATGGGGAGATCGATAGGACTTATAAAATGATCGGCGGCGAAGCGGCGAATGCGTCGATTGTTCTGAGTGCATTGGGTTTAAGGGTTAAGATCGATGGGAATTGGTTAAACGCGGATGAAAATGGCAAGTCTACAAAATGGATCTTAGATGGTTTCAAGATTGATACATCAAGGTTGAAGTTTAAAAATGGTAAGATATGCCCGCATGAAATTGTTTTTTCAGATAATAAGACGAGGACCATATTTGGAAATTACTGTCAGTTTCAGACAGAAACAGTCAAATGGAATGTGCCTAAGAAGGTAGATATTGCTAACGCCAAGATTGTATGTCTTGATCCTTTCTTTTATCAAGAATCGATCTGCGTGGCAGGGTATTGCAATGAATTGAATATCCCGTATGTAACCGTTGATTGTAAATATACGGATGCCATATTAAAACATGCATCGATCGTGGTCATTGCTAAAGAATTCCGACAGAGGGTGTATGGGGATCAGTCGCAGGAAGATTTATTCAAGAGATACACAGCTAAGTGCAAAGGGCTGGTGGTGTTTACATCGGGTGAGGAGAAGATCATTTATGGGCGCAAAAGAAAATCGG